>CALKZS010000139.1 GCA_938002835.1 uncultured Dokdonia sp.
AGAAAAAGAGCAATCATAGAATCTGTAAATGATGCCTTGAAAAATACTTGTCAAATGGAACATTCTAGACATCGTTCTTTTGATAACTTTTTAGGAAACTTGATCGCAGGATTAATTGCTTATTCTTTCCTAGACAAAAAACCTTTTATTAAATTACAAAGATTTTTACTTAATTTAGGCATCGCTTACATCGAACTCACGTTATTTAGAATATGTATGAACATTTTTTTCAATGTCCTTACTGTTGGGAAGCAGTTTCTATGTTGTTAGACACTTCCGTTAATGCTATTTACATAGAAGATTGTGAAATTTGTTGTAACCCTATTGAAATACATACCATTTTTGAAGATGGTGTACTGTCGTCTTTTAATGCTATTGATATTGAGCAGTAGTTGTAATAAAATACCTCTCCTAATAGTATAAAAGATCTCTCATTGTTTGATGAGAGATCTTTTATTGTTTATGTATTTTTTGTGTTATCTAATTTTAGGTACTTTATTATTTGCTGTACAGGGGCAGTCACTAATACCTTGTAGTAAGTCTAGTCCAATGGTTATAGAGTGAGTTCCAGAGTTAAACTGTACAAGTTCATTGGTTGTGATTTGATATGAATAAGCAAAGTAGAAGATTGATTTTTTGCCTCCTACCATTGGTCCAATTCCTAACGGTTTTCCTGCTTGATCGTTTAAGAATCTATAGGTAGCACCTGCCCATAGGTAGTCATTACGTCTGTTGAATTTTCTGTATTTAATATTAACATCTGTACTAGAACGGCCATCACTTGCAAATAATTGATAAAACACAGAAGGTTCCCATTGTGAGTAGTTCTTTGTTTTAATAGTATATCCTGAGTATAGTTGGAGGTTAAAGAGTAGATTAGGTTCAAAAGCAGAGAAATTTTCTTCTACATCTTTAGGTAGGATATTGTTTGCATTCGCACTAAAGAAGAAGTCATTATATCTATATAATGCTCCAATATCAAAATTAAGATTAGATTCTGATCTATTGTCTGTAATAAATGGATCTATAATAGGCATTTCTGCCGTTGGTGTAAAATTATTAATATCTAATCTAAAGTTATTTACATTTCCAGATAACCCAAGAGAGAGATATTGTTTTGTTTTGTAATCTAGTGTTAGATGATGCGCAAATGACACTTTAATCCCTTGCTGAATGGTATTTCCATTTCTATCATTAAACAAAGAGAGTCCAAGTCCAGATTGACGTGCAAAACGCAAGTCTGCATAGAAGGCTTGGTTATCTGGTGCATTTGCAATACCTACCCATTGTGTTAGGGCATTGAGACGTATTCTAAAATTATCTCCTATTCCTGCAAAAGTGGGAGAGACTACAAATTCGTTGTCTGCCAAATACTGACTAAAGACCGGTAAGTTAAATTCTTGACCTGATACTTGTGCAGTCATTATAATGAACAGCACGTAGACAAATTGTTTTTTTAAAGCTTTCATAGGATTGTGTTTTTGTGCTACTTGCTAATTATCTATATAAAGTAAAGTGACCAACAAATTCTCTGTTATCATCAGGATTACCAAGATTAACTACGTACCAGTAATCACCTGTGGGTAATTCATTATTATCATATCTACCATCCCATCCAGCTTCTGTTCCTCGTAAGATGGCTACTACACGACCATATCGATCAAATATTTTGGTCTCTATATTAGGAAAATTAGCGATACATCCAGGTCTAAATACATCTGCAACGCCATCTCCATTAGGAGTAAAGTAGTCAGGAATACATACATCAAAGAACTCTATAAATAGACTATCTACTGCTTGACATCCTTGGCTATCTGTCACTATTACTGTATAGGTTCCAGTTGCTGTAATAGCAAAGGTAGTATCACTTGTTTGTGATGCTGTTGCCTCAGGGGATATTGTATAGATGTAATCTCCAAAGCCGCCACTTGTGTTTGCGACAATTTGATTGATTTCACCCTCTGATAGTGTCGGTGGTGTTAATGGGTCAGGGATTTCGTCAATAGTTACAATATTTGTAATTACAGGACAACTATCACCCACACCATCTCCATCAGAGTCATAACTCACCGTAGCAAAGTATGATCCTACTTGAACATTTGTAAATACATTTGATGTTTGTGCTGGTCTATCATCACCATTATCACTATCAAGGCTATACACTAAAAGTGAAGGGTCTGGAATAAAGCTATCATCATCAATGGTTACTACAATATCAAAGCTAGGCACATTATTATCACAAGAAGGCAGTGCTTCTGCTTCTGCAATAATGTTTATTGCATTTGGTATGATAACTGGGAATATGAAATCACATTGTTCTCTTGTTTGACCAGCTGCATCTACATTAGCATCATATACTGAGATGATGTGTTCTCCACCAGAGAGTCCAGTAAAGGTAAACATTGTTTCTAATGGGCCTAATGGGATTAAATCAGCAATACCAGTGACTGGGTCAAAATCATCATCAAGATCAATACCTACAAAGTACGGAGGTGTTCCTCCACTTATCGTGATTGTAATACTAGCATCCATATCACCGGCACACGTTTCAGGTATGATATCATCATCATCAAAATCAAAAGTTAAGAAATCTGGCTCAGTAATAGTGATTTGGTCGGTAACAAAACATCCATTTTCATCCTGAGCAATGACAAAATATATTCCTGGTTCTAGTTCTTGATAAATAATCGGATCTGGTGAGAGGTCAGAAAATTCAGTGGCATCATCAGGAATATTAGAGATGGCTGCTTGATACATTCCAGAACCTCCAGAAGGAGTGATGATAATCATTCCATTATTTTCTCCAAAACAAGCTACATTCACTCTTTCAATATCAGCAAGGAATGGATTTACAGGTTCGAATATAGTTATAGGTAAAGAAACAGTACCACAGTCTTCGCTTTCTACACTCACGATATAATTTCCAGCAGGAAGATTATCAAACATTCCTGTTGTGTTTTGTACAATAGCTCCTGTGTCTGTATTTTCTAAAGTATACATATAGTTTCCTAAACCACCTTGAGCTACTGCTATAATAGAACCTGTGGTTTCTCCTAAACAGCTTATCGTTGTATTAGAGGGATCAAATTCTAAAGTTAGGTCAGGGATTTCATCAATGGTTAATTGATTAGAAACACTGATACCACATCCATTTGCATCTCTTATAAAGTACTCATAAGCAACGGTATCATCTGCAGGCACTGTAAATGTGACATCTGTTGTAAACATTCCAATGATGTTACTAAAGTCATCCATATCACTGTATGTGTATGGAGGTGTTCCTCCAGAGGCACTTAAAGTAACTGTTGCATCTGTTTGACAAGTAGAATCTGTTACAAGCACTAGATCAGATGTGATCTGTTCTGGTTGATCAATAACAATATTTGGAGAGGTTAATTCACACCCAAGAGGATCTAATATTGTTACAGAGTAGGTACCTGCGCCTAGATTAGGGAATACATTTGAGGGTTGAGGTCCAAAAGTACTTGGAGTTGGTAAAATTCTATTTAGTGTATAGTTGTAGTCAACATCTTGTCCTCCCATTACATTAGTCACTGTGATAGATGCAGTTTGATCTCCAAAACAATTAAGCAATGTTGTACTAGGAGTAAAAGTTGCTGTAATCATATCTGGTAATTCTAGGATAACATCATCTGTAGCCGTACAGTTATTTGCATCACGTATGGTGACTGTATAGGTTCCTGCACTTAGGTTTTCAAATGTTGACGTTGTAGAGAAAGCCACTGTTGCCGCTCCAGAGAGTTCAAACTCATACGGTGGAGTTCCTCCAGATCCTATGGCTGCAATGATTCCTTGGCCATCATCACAAGTTACATTTGCAGTTTCATTTGCATCTACACTAACTTGATCAATAGGTGTTGAGATGTTTGTGGTATTTGAATCTGTGGTACAGAATGGCGTTGCTGTAGCCGATACTGACACTGAATAGCTTCCTGGAGCAAGTCCTGTAATTACTTGTGGATCACTGGCGGTATCTGCCATTTCTAAGGCTCCAACAGGAGTGCCCATATCATCTAATAGTTGATAATTATAGGTTCCTGTATATCCTGTAACCGTTAAGCTAATCTCACCATTGTTATCTCCAAAACATTCTATAATTTGTTCTGTCATTATTTCAGCCTCAATGGTATCAAACGGAGCTATATTAATATCTGTTAAGAAGAAACAACCTGTATCTAAGTCATTTACTTGGAAGAAATATGCTCCAGGTTCTGTAATCGCAAATACATTAGAAACCTGAGGAGTTCCACTAGGAAGCAAGATATATTCAAAGTTTCCAGAACCGCCAGTGACATTAATAGTGACTTCCCCGGTTTCATTACAATCAATAGGGCTTGTGATGTCTACTGATGCTGCAGTAATCACTTCCAAAGGATTAATGATAACTGTATTAGTAGCAGGGCAACCATTATCATCAATGATAAAGATATTTATGGTTTGAACAACTCCAGTATCTATAATATCAAACGTATTTGTTGTAAAATAGTTCATATCGTCTATACTGTATGTATATGGTGGTGTTCCATCAACACCCGTAATAGTAAGAGTAGAAGTGTTTACAGAGTTATCTGCTGCACAAGCAAATGGGGTAGCAGCACCAGATACAGTTAATAGTGTAGGCTCGTTTATAATAACATTTTCTGTTTCAAAACAACCTCTTCCAGAATTTACTTGCACTGTATATGTTCCTGCAGCAAGGTCTTCAAAAATAGGAGAGTTTTGAGCAGCAACAACAATAGGAGCTGTTATTTCATAAGTATATTCAGGATTATTATTTCCAGGATCTAATGTAATTGTAATGGTACCATCACTTGCTCCATTACAAGAAACATCGGTAGGTGTTGGTGTAAAAGTTACTGGAGTTGCAGCCTCTAAAGTAACCTCTGCTGTTACACTACAGTTATTAGGGGTTCCAATATCTGTCGTTGTAATAACATATGTTCCAGCGGGAACGCCAGAGAAGGTATTTCCCGACAGGGTTATAGAAGGAAAGGTAGGTGCAATACTATAGGTATACGTTCCAGAACCTCCTATTGTAGTTACAGTAAACTCACCGTCATCATTATCACAAGAAGGTTGTGTGATAATATCAGAACTAGAGGATAAAGGGGCTAATATGGTAATAGTTTCTAACTCACCACATCCATTACTATCTTGTATCTCAACAGTGTGTGTTCCTGAATTTAGACCTGTAATTGTAAAAGGTAGTGTTTGTGTTTGGAAACTACCACCATCTATACTTACACTATATGGAGATGCTCCTGCCACAGCAAGTGTGACATCTATTTCAAAGGTGCCTTCAACAAGCGTACAAGGATTACTAAGCACCGTATCTATCTCTACAGATGGATCCATATCTACTATTTGTGCTGGACTTGTGACAATACACCCAAATGCGTCTAATACGTGAACGTAGTAAGTCCCTGCATCTACATTAAATACACTTGGAGTTGCCCAAGCAGGATCGGTAGCTAGCGGGGTTGCTGGTGTAGTTGTAATTTGATATAAGTAAGGCGATGTCCCGTTAGATCCTATCGCTGAGATAACACCTGAATTAGGATTACAATTTGCAATCTCATCAATACTTACAGCGAGATCTAATAGTATGGGAGATTCTGTAATATTGAAATTATTTGTGACAACGCCACAACCTGCATTAGGTCCTGTTGTTTCAGTAATAATAACAATATAATTTCCAAGACCTAAGGGGCCTAAATCTGCTATAGTAATAGATCCGTTTGCTGGAACAGTATCTCCTCCAGATATTCCTGTTGGCGTTGTAGGGTCTAAAGAGTCTCTTATTTCATAAGTGACATCTACATCAACCCCGTATGTACTTGTGATGGTAAAGCTTACATCACCATCTGCACTTCCAGTACAGGTGATATTATCAACATCAGGAGCAGATACTGCTAACATAGAGTCAGTAGGTACTGGTACAGTAGAAGTTTCAAAATAGTCACACCCTGTTGCTGTATCGTGTACAATAAAGGTATAGGTAACTCCAGAGATAAGTCCTGTAAATAATGCACTACCGCTTCCAGGAGTTGTCTCAGGTATCCAAGGAGCTGCTGGAGGGGCTGTAGCTACAGGGAATATAGCAAAGAAGAAAGGGCCTGAACTTGCTAATGTAGTAGCAACAGCAACCTCTGCTTCACCTCCTAAAGCACAATCTATCGTTGGAGTAACCAAAATGTCAAGATCATCTGGAGGAGAGGCAATAAGAATGTCTTGTACTAATAAAACACATTCATTATCATCTACAATGCTCACTTGATAAATTCCAAAATTAATAATGTCAAATTCAACGGGAGTAGTCCCTGTTTGATCAAGCATTTGATCACTAAAACCATTTGAGCTAGTGACAAAAATATCATACAAAGGGGTGCCTCCTGTGATTGAATTAATATCGATAGATCCTAGTGATGTGCCACCACCCATAGTATCACAGGTAATCCCTTCTGTAGTAATATCTGCTACAATGGGCTCTGGTTGCATAATGGTGGTCATAGCCTGATCAGTACATCCATTGGCATCTGTTAAGGTAATGGTATAATCTCCAGCAGGAAGTCCAGAAGTTTGCGTTCCAAAATCTGTACCTAAAGAATCATTAAACACATTGATTTCAAAAGCAGGAGTCCCTACTGTTGTGTCTATAACGATAGCTATGGATCCATTGGAATCTCCATTACATACAACTGCTGTGGGAACAACACTATCTATCGCTGGTGGCGAAAGAGGATTGATAGTGACGACATTGGTCTCTGCCATACATCCTTCTGCATCGGTAATTTGGAATTGATAAGTTCCAGCAATTCCCGTTATATAATCAAAAGGAGAAGTAGTCATTCCTTGACTTATAAAAGCGCCTCCGTTAAAAGAAACTCCATAAGAGAAAGGAGCTGTTCCTCCATTGATAGTGACTGTAATATCTGCATCGGTACTACCAAGACAGTCTAATCCATTATTTAATACTGCGCCTGCGGTTAACTCTATAGCAATAGTCGTTGCAGCAAGAGGGGTTGTACATCCATTTGCATCACGTACTATGATTGTATATGATCCAGGAGCTAAGTTCTCAAAAACGTTATTTGTTTGAAAAGGACCTCCATTAATGTTATACTGGAAAGGAGGGGTTCCTGCTGTCACAGTTACTTCTATAGTGGCAGCATCTGTACCATCAAAACAAAGATCTGAAGTAGCATCTATCGTTGCTACAACCATCTCAGGGGTTGCTAATGTAAATGTTGTTGTTTCTTGACAACCATTGATGTCTTCTACGGTTGCTGTATAGGTCCCAATAATCGTTAAATCAGTAAATAGATTACTAGATTGAGGGCCTACTACAGAATTATCGGGTTGTGTTAAACTATACGTGTAGCCTCCCCATCCGCCAGTAGCAGTAAGTATAACACTTCCTGAATCTACACAGGTAATGATACTTTCATCTGCAGAAATTGATAATGGGGTCACAGGTTCATTCACAGTTGCAGCGTCACTAGCGCTACAGTTAGTGTCTATATCTCGTATCTCGATCGTATAAGATCCTGCGGCAAGTCCAGTAAGTGTAATAGGAGATGTGCCTGTCATTGGAGTGCCTCCGTTAACAGTATATTCAAAGTTAGTACTTCCAGTAACGGTTACTTCTATCTCACCATCAGTATCTCCAAAACAAGTCACATCACTTTGTGTTTGTGCAACAACAGTAATCACAGGTAAGGTGTCAATAGTAAATGACTCGCTGTAAGTACACTCATTGATATCTCTTACCTCAAAAGTATAGGTTCTTGGAGCAAGTCCCATAAAAATAGGAGATGTCTGATATGCAGTAACAGATGTTGTAGGAGCTATGATCCTATATTCTAATGGTGTTGTTCCTCCTGTGACACTTAAAGTAACATCACTAATCATATCAGGGCAAGTAACAGGTGTTGCTGCAAAATCTAAATCTGTTGGAGGATCAAGCGGTGCAATAACAATAGGTTCTGTGGTAAATGTACATCCATTTGCATCTTGAATAACGACAGTATATGTCCCATCTGTTAACCCAGGAAAAACAGTACTTGTCTGAAAATCAATACCATTAATACTATAGATGTAATCAGGAGTACCACCACTAACACCACTAACAGTGATCTCGGCTTCACTAGTACAAGTATATGCGGTAGCATCGATCGTTCCTGTAATTGCATCAGGAATGGTGATAGTAACTTCTTCACCTAGTGTCATACACGTAGATGGACCAAAGGTATATCTAATAAGTGTTTGGTAGATGCCTGGAACGAGATTGGTAAAGATAGGAGAATCACTGTAGCTCATCCCATTATCAATACTATATTCTAAAGTAGATCCATTAGTGGCAGTGACATCAAATGTAATCACTCCAACATTACCATCATCTGAACAGTCTATATTAGACACGGTTACCATAAACTCCGGAGGTAAAATCTCTTCTACCTCAATAGTTGTACTAGCATCGCAACTATTTGCATCTACTACTGTAATGTTATAAACACCTGCTGCAGTGATGTCAAAAACATCACTACTTTGAAATACTGTCGTACTATTGATAAAATATACATAAGGTGGTGTACCTCCAGTGGCATTCATCATAATTTGTCCTTGAGTTTCCTCAAAAATTGGATTCCCTTCATCATCAAAAAGTAGATTTCCATCTGCATCCGTAGCTTGTATTTGGCAATCTATAAATGGAGATACAAGATCTGCTGTGATAGATAGCACAGGAGGCTCGATAATAGTCACTTCTTGAGAATCAATACATCCATCGTCTGTATCAACTGTGGCTGTGTAGGTCCCAGGACCTAAGTTCTCAAATGTAAAGTTGTTATCGACAATAGGCCCTACAGTATTTACAAGAACACCGCCTTCAAATATAGAAAAGGTATATTGAGGTTGTGCATCATTGGCAACAACCATAATAGAACCACGGTCTCCATTACATAGAGGCTGAACAACTTCAGCATCAAATGTAAAATCACGTTCTCTAACCTCTACATCAGGAACCGTAAACTCACAAGAAACTACAGGAATACCTGCTAATCGTATAAAAACAGTATAAAAATCAGGAACCGTAATGTTAGGAAATACATTACTAGGTTGATAGTCAACACCATCTAAACTATATTCATATCCCGCAGGAACATTAAGTACCGTGATACTACCAGGAGTGTCACATAAAATATCGGTTGATGTGGCTGAAGGATCAAAAACATTTTGTGAAACATTAAAAAAGAATTGATCGGTACATCCACTACCATAATCAACGTTTAATCGATATTGACCTTCCATAGTTACAGTATAATCTGTTTCAGTAGCTACTTCTGTCCATCCAGGCTCAGCACAAGCATCTCGGTTGGGACAATTAATATCGGCCTCACAATCGGCAGGAATAAGAGAGGTGTCAAGGACTTCCCATATAATAGATGTAGCACCACTTATATTAGCAGTTAAATCTCTTTCATCATTTAATCCACAGAGAAAAATATTAGGGAGTTCTAAACCATCAATAGGGCATATAAGAAACTCATCTGCCTGAGGTATAATGGGATTAGTTTGATTTTCGCCAAAAGTAATCACATCAAATATTTGTTCTATAGATCGACAAGGAGCAGGAGCTGTATTAAGTACATAATACGTACCCGTTTCAGTAACTGTGAGTGATTGATCTGTTCCTATAACAGGAGTCCCTGATGGATCGGTAGACCAAGAATAGGTGTCAAAACCAGCAGCTGCAGTGAGCGTGATCTCGTCTGCACATAAAATAGCATCTTCTCTAAACTCACAAGGGTCTAGATTTGCAAGAATATTAGTGGCTTGAGGAACTAATAAACAGCCTGTATTAGAACTAACACTTGGGTCATCTGTAATTATAAAATCTTCATTTATAGATCCGGAATAGGTCGCAAATGCTTGATTCTGAATTAAATTAGAACAAGCTTCTACTAGATCACTACAATTTTCTACAACATTAACTTGTATTCTAATATCTACAGCTGGATCATTTTGTTCAAGTAAAAAATCTTCAACATTAAGAATAAGCTCTCTTGTTAGTGGATCATAACTAACAGCAGTCACACCAGAAGGTAAGTCTAAACCTGAAGGAAAGTCAAACTCCGTATTTATAGGTAATACGTCTCTAATAGTAAACTCAGTTGCATTATCATTACCTACATTTTGAAGAGAAATCACATAATTTAACTCTTGTCCTAAATTAACTACTTGGTCACCAATATCTGTTCCTGAAGCATCTTCAACAGTTTTTGTAATTACTACATCTGGTTCTATAATCTCTACAGCAAAGGCAAAAAAGTATTGTAAAAAGAAATCACCTGTAGAGGTAAGTTCCATAACTGCAGATGTATCACCATTATTTATGACTTGATTCATTGGGTTAGGAACTCGGAGTACACCTGTATCAAATCCTAAGGTGTTAGAACTGTTAGGAATTCTGTTGTTTACAGGTTGAGCGTCAAATTGTGTGACTAAACTTCTAAAAAAGTTACCTGCAGGTCTATCTGCAGAGCTTAAATCAGTTCCATTTAAACTCATTCTATCTCCTCCAATTGATAAATCTCCTTCTAAAGTAGCAAATCCAAGTTTTGCATTTACAAGGCCATTGGGGATTGTACGAAAGCCATCAATAGGTATATCTACAGAAGGTTGTCCTCGGAAAATAGCACTAAAACCTTCAAAACTAGTAATAGATTGTGCTGGTAAAGTAGGATCTTCATAGACAACAAATAAAGACCATCCGGCGGTATAACCATTTGGATTTCTGGGAGATGCGTCGTTTCCAACTCCTGTTCTTGTTTGAATATTTGCTACTGTATAGAATCCTCCATTGCTCTCAGGAGTAGTAAAAGATCTTACAATATCTGTTACCTCTGCTGCGGCCGCATATGGAAATGCCCCGTTTAGTGATGTATCACTATCCTCTCTTCTATAGATTATGTCTCCAGTAATATCTATATAGCCTCCAGTAGGGCCTCTAAATTTAATTTGCTGAAGAGCAAGATCATCGATATCTTCTTCAGCTTGAACAGCACCCCAGTATAAAACCGCGTGACGTATTTCAAAACACTCAGAATCTGGTATTAAAAGCTCTGCACTAGAAGAATTGAAGGTAGTAGGATCACCATCAATATCAACAAATTGCATATCTTGATTAGAGTTATTCCCAATATCAGCATTTAATGGGTCGTTGGGATTAGGCCCTCGATTTAAAATGGTATTACCAATAGTTAATATGTCTCCTTTTACATCTTCATCAAAACCTCTATCGGGGTCTATCGTGAAAGGTTCTAGATTTTGAGCAAATGACTGATAACCAGTACTGCAAAAAAATAAAAGTAATAAAATTTTATAAAAAGTAGTTTTGCTCATAATTATAAAGTATTTAGGCAAAATGCTTATTGAAACACTTTTGTTGTCGATTATCTCTTTTTTAATTCTCTATTTTAACTATTGACATTTTAGAAGTAAATGGCGCACTATCTCTATAAGAGAGTTCACTAGTAGCTTCTTCAAAAGAGTCTACCTTACTGAAGTACACATAGTATTTACTTGTATTTATGTCATAAAAATAATTTACTTGTACATAACCAGAAGCGATTACTTGTTTAACAAAATCATCTCTACTTTTTGCATCGCTATGGACAGCTATTGTTAAATAATATCCATTATCTGTATTTTCTACATTTTTCAATACTTTAACGCTAGCTGAAGCAGTTTGACTCCCAAAGTTGAAATCTTCTACTGTTAGTGTTCTAACACTACGAGGTGTATTTTGTTTTAACAGTTTTAGAGCAGTTTGATCCTGTTCATATCTATCTTCTTCGTCATCATATGCTGCACGTTTTATTCTACGATTACGCTCAAATTCTGTTGCAACTTTTATACGTTCTAAAGATGAAATTAACTCTGTTTTTAATTTTTGCGTTTCATCACGTTTTAGTTTAAGATCTGCTATAGCTTTATTATAATATTGATTTGTTTCATCATTATTTCCATCTTTCTTAACTCTTTGCGCATATAGATCTTCTAGTTTAGCAATTTGAGCATTTTGCTGTTCGAGAGAGTTGTCTATTTCTGATTTAAGAGATTCTATTCTTGCATTTTCTTTAGAAATACTCTTAAAAGGTTTTGGTTGCACAAAAATTCCTCGATCACTAAGATCATTTTCTTCTTTTAAATCCTGAAGGTCAGTATCCTTATCAGAAACAGCAGCTTCTAATTGCTCGATTAATGCTTTTTGTGAACTTTGCGCAGCAGTGGTTTGGGTTGTTAATGTTTGTAATGTTCGTCCTAAATCGTCTGTTGGATTTTTTATTTCTATTTCTTTTTGTAGAGCAGCTAGTCTTTGTCTTTCTTCTTCTGCTAGTCTATCTCTTTCAGCTTGCGCATCAGCTTCTGCTTGTCTTTGTCTTTCTTCTTCTGCTAGTCTGTCTCTTTCAGCTTGCGCATCAGCTTCTGCTTGTCTTTGTCTTTCCTCTTCTGCTAATCTATCTCTTTCAGCTTTCGCGTCAGCTTCTAGTTTAGCTAGTGCATCAGCTTCTTTTTGATCTTGATCTTCTTTAGAAAGATTTATAGCTGTGGTATCATCAGATTGTTCATTTGTATCATCTTCAGATGATGCTAGTGCAGTATCTGTTTTAGATTCTCCAGTAGGATTATTTCGAGGAGATCGTCCTCTTCTTGTTGTTGCTCTTCTCTTCTTTTCAAAATTTAAAAGACCTGTTATACGTTCTTCTTTATAATTAAAAGATCTACGTGGCGATATTATATATGCTAATGTTAATTCGTGGGTAGATCCTAGCGTTGAAAAATTTCCAACTGCACGTTCATAATTATATTCTAAAGCAATTTGAGATGTTATATTAAGGCCAACTCCAGCATTTGCTCCATATATAGTGTTGAAGCCACCTTGTACCCAAAATCCTTTTTGAGTAGTAAGCATTGCTGCTGCTGAATATATATTTACATCTTCTCTAATCTCTGCACGACCTAAAGCAGTGAATTTACTATTGTCAAAAAAACCATACGAATCTATATATCCGGTATACATAAAATGACCTTGTATTCCTCTTAGTGATTGTTCTTCAAATAATTGAGAATTACTCGTGTCGTATGTGAATAAATTGTTTATGGTAACACCTACATCTATGAATGCTGTTCCGTAATTTATACCAGGGCTTACACTTGTTAAGAAACTAGAAGAAATTTCGTTTAATATTGGGTCATCAGAATTTACAACAACCTGATCTATATTTAGACTATTGTTGTATGCTAAGAGATTTAAACCAAAAGTAAGGTTGTTTTCTGCAGAGAGTTGAGCATTATATGCAAAATTTAGTATGCCTCCAAAGGTTGAAAAAACGCCAAAATTTCTTTGGAATACACCAGCTCCAGCTCCAATTTTTTCTGAAAAACGTCCAGAGAAACTAGCGACATATGTCTCAGGAGCAGTTCCAACTTGTATAAGCTCTCTTTTATTATTTATAATAATGTGTTTATTGTTTTCTCTTACATAACTAAAAGTAGGACTAAGAGAGTATTTATTAAACATAAGAGAATTACGAGCAGGTAATTCTAAGACAATAGCACTGTTAGTCTCATTTTGCGTATATGACAACGTCATAAATACAAAAAAACACATTAGAAATGTAACTATATTTTTGTATGGTCTATTCACTTTATTTTACAACAGTTATTGAGCCTAGAATCATATCTTCACTTTGAGGTGAGATTGTGTAATAGAAGACTTGATTGCCACTACCCAAGGCATCTATGCTTTCGGGCCAGTTATTAGCATAATCATTAGTTTGAAGAATGGTCTCTCCAGTGCTGGATAAAATGACAACTTCTGTATTTGTACCGCTCACATATTGAGCAGGAATCATCCAGATATCATTTATACCATCACCATTAGGACTTATTGTGTTAGGGATGTTATCTACATCTACTAGCGCAGATAACTCAAAAAACAATTCTGTAATAGAATTACATTCGCCAGTAGATGTCACAACAACACTATAGGTTCCTATTCCAGTAGCAGTAAATACATTTTCTGTTGCACCATCTATGAGTTGACCATTTAAAAACCATTCAAATTGAGGGTTGTCAAGGGTAGTGGTTACGGTAGCTATGACTGGGGTTCCAATTTCAACAAAACTTACCGCGGGTACATCTATAGTTGTGGTACCACCAAGATTTTCTAGTTGAATACTGCCTACAGCAACACAGGATCCTGTTGTAATAATTACAGCATAATCACCAGATTGAGTTACTTGTATTGTACTTCCAGTTTCACCTTCAATGGGTTGATTATCTAAAAACCACTCATAACTATCTCCAGTATTTGTACTTAACGTTGTACCTATTCCATCAGAGCAAAAAGGATTTCCTAAACTAGATGTAATTGTAGCATTTGCAGGGTCGCCACCAGTAGTAGCTAGTATAACATTTATTTCGTTTGATATTGACTCAGAAGAAGTTATACAAGAGCCATAATTAGTAACTGCAAAGTATGTTCCTTCTTCATTAACTTCTATTGAAGGTCCTGCATCTACAGCTATTTCTTCAAGAGCTGTTTGTGTTTGTCTAAACCAATTATAGGTTAAGTCTGGAAAATCTCTTGGGGAAGGTCCGCCAAAAAAGTTAATTTCATCTACTTCCAGTATGACACCAGTTCCTGGACAAAAAGTGATAGTATCTGGCACATCGTTTATACTAAAGGGGATATCATGAGTTATGAAGTATGCAGGAAACTCATCAGAAGGAGAACTAACGTCTTCTTGATCTGTACTTTTAACACGTATTCTATAGTTTTCTCCAGCAGCATCTTCAGGAAGAGAAAAAACTATAATAGATCCAGATGATGTAAGTTGTTGTGGTGTTGACACTTCAACTACGTCATCGGGGTTTGAAAAATCACCATTAAGATCAGAGAGCTCTATAATGAATTGATTAGAACTACTGATCTCATCTTCATTAAAGAAGACTGTAGCGTTGTAGGTATTAAAAGAATCACTAGCACAAGCTAATGGAACTTGTACAACTGGTCCTTGGCCATTGTTAAAAACCTGTGCATTACTTATTAGGGCTAATGTAAGTATAGATATAATTAACACCCTATGAAAAAATATTTTTGTAATTTGTTTCATATAGGAAAGGGTTATTATTTGTTTAACACTTATAATATGTATTATAGATAACAACGGGGCAACATTGTTATCTATACATATTATAAATAATCATACTTGTTATAATAATTTATTTTATTTTATTGTTGTTTTTTTTGTTTTGCGTTCGTTATACATTTTTTTATTGTCTGTTTGAAGCAATAATCTTGCTTACGCGCAGTCTGTAATCTGGATCTCTAGGATTTTTAGTATCTATAAAGGTATCTCCATCATCATCTTTAGAGTAGTAGTTTTGAAAACTAGAGCTACCATACCAATTTTCTAGATCTGCATTGTCTGTTGAGTTTTCGATAAATATATTTCCTTCACAACTGTTAAAGTACATTCTACTAAACTTTATACGTTGTAAGTTTTTATCATTAAGAGTTATTTTAGAACTAAAAATAACAGCAGGATTAAATCCAGATAAAACTGATCTATCCATTTTTAATGATGTATTCACATCTACATACACTGCGTGATGTACAAGACCTACTTCAATTCCATTTTTTAAGTCCTTACTAGGGTTTAATAGGGTAAGGTTACTTGCGGTTACAGAGGTTTCTGCTTTTGCGAAATCTGCTTCGTCTGTATTGCTATATGATGTTGCGTGTAAACTAGCAATTTCTTTAGAGGATGAATCATAAGGAGATCTAACAGCTAGAGAATTTGTGATATTAGCTTGTGTGCCATAATCAAATTTATAATCTGAAAGGCTAGCTTTATGAGATACAAATTGTGTTAAATTTACTTCACCACCTGCTACATATAATGAATTTCCTTTACTGTAACTTATCATTACGTTTGCTAGCATTGTTTGACTTCCTACAGAATATAGACCTAGCGCATTAAAATAACCATTTTGTTTAGTTCTTTTTCCTGCATATTCTATTCTTACATATTCTAATGAACCAGAGTCACTATTAGCATTTGATCCTCCATAGTCTAAATTACCAGGTGTATACGAAACAATACCATTGTTAAGGCGATTTCTTTCGCTAATTTTATTAATAGGAGCGTTACCTAGTATAGTAATACCACCCCAGTCTCCAGCTTTAGGAACATCTCTATTAGATGTAAAGACAATAGGATCTGTTTGCTCTCCTTTTGCAATAATTTGAGAACTTGAAGTTATCGTCAAAGTTGCTTTAGTTTGATGATCAGCAAGGATAAGAGTTCCAGGCTCGATTACTAATGTAGTACTATCTGTTACAAATACGTCTTTGTACAAAAGGTATATTTCTCTCTTTTTAAGAGTTATGGTATCACCTTTAATATCTCCAGATAGAATCTGGGTAGGTTCAGGTTTAGTATCCTTATCAATTTTGAATTCGGTCCAATAGCTTAACCAATTATCTTCACCAACAATTCCTTTTTCTTGTTGAGCAAAAGTATTGTTCACAAAGAAGAGGCCAACTATTAAAAATGAGAGTAAATTATTTTTCATTGTATAAAGTATTTATTTTGTACTAGTCAAAAAGTTATAATTTCGTATACAAAAAGGTTACCGAAGATATAACATATGGACCTAAAGGCAAAATCATTGATTGTTAAAAGTTTGATTTTGCTTTGTAAATTAATCTTAATATTAGTAAAATAGTATTATATTCTTATTAATTCTAACATTATTCAATATCGCTTTTGGGCAAACAAAGTTTATTGATTTTATTCGAAATCATTATAAGTATGTAGCGACTTTATTGTTTGTTCGTAAAATAAAATAGCTCTTATAAGATTAGATTTGTCTGAGTATGGGAGTACTAATTTTTGAAATTCTGAAGAATCTTCAAAGTAAGAAGTAGTAGCTTCAATATTATCTGATAGTGCTTTTCTATGCTCTTTAGTATCAGGGATTCCAACATCACTCATAGTTATTCCAGGTTTTGTTGTAAAGGCAAGGTTAGGTAACATTTTAATAAGCACATCAACTCTTTGTATATATAATGTTAATAGGTCTCCTTTATTAAAATCAAGTAGTTCGTCACGATCGTGATATTTAGATATTCTTACATCTTTACTTATTATATTTTGTTCTTGTGCAAATATGTTTTCAGATGTTCCTAAAAATAACAACAATAGGATAGCTGTGTGTATTAATAATTTTAGTTTCATAGTAATCAAATTTAGTATTCTTTAATATTCTTTTAAGTTAGACTGCAATAATACAAATAAACTCGATAAAAGCCAACAAAACATCGTTAAAAGGTTTGTTTTTGTTTTAGATAAAGTGTTTTGTCTTTAAAAATCTCATTTTTTTTTCTTTAAACCCCTGTTTTAAAAAACAACTTTCATTTGGTACCATTTTTTGTTGTTTTTAGATTATAGATGGTTAGAATTATATATAATGTTTGTTCTAACTGTCGCAAATAAAGGGATTTAATAACTTTTATTGCTTTTCTATTATCTGTATTTCAATTACCGTACCAAAAATTACTTTGTCTATTAAAAAACATCATTTCATCACTTAAAACCTTATTCAAATAAAGAAAATTCCCACAAATTAAATATTATGTTTATTTTTTTAAAAACAATATTAATTATAAAAAATGGAATCACTTTTCTATTAAATGGATTTGTTAATAATAATTATGAAGAGTAAAGTAGTTTATTTTATTAATACATAAAATGTTCCTTAATTATAGTCTTATTTATATGAATTCATTACATTTTTATTAGCTTAATTATTATATAATATAAAAAGCCATTCATTAGTCCTGAATGGCTTTTTTGATACCTAATGTCTAAGTCGGTATTCTTAATTTAAATATATGCTAATATTGAGATGGTATGACCCTTTTACAATTTTCACGAAAGTGTACTCATAAATAGGGTGCTTTATTATTCTTACTATCCAATAGTATTATTTTAACAAATCACCTTTATGTGATGTAAATGGGTTTCTTTTTTATTTAGGATCTAATATGAGATCAATGCGTTCTACAAGATCGTTTATATGTATACGACTCATAGTATCACCAGGTCTTCTGTTTTGTAAATCGCGTTTTAGGCTTTTAAGCTCTGCACGTACAATGGCACGTATATCACTTTGACTCACATCAATATTAGTACGAGAGCTAAAGCGTCTTGCAGGTGTTTGTTCCTTAGTTATAAGATATTCTAAACGTTCTACATAAGCGCGTTGTAAATTACGACGATATATATTTATAGATTTTCTACTACGTAACTCAGAAAACAATCCATCTTTAAGATCACTCATCATAGATAGTAAATCATATGCTTGATTACCATTAAGAGCTTCGTTTTCTAGCATACGAGCCATACGTCCAAAATCAAGTATATTATTAAGCGTTCTTGTCTGAATGCCTCTTACGCGTTCAATACTACCTGCATTTTCAATTTTATTAAAAATAGTAGTATCTAGTATCCATTCTGGAGTTGTAAAAAGTTGTTCTTGTAAAAAGGTTAATGCTTCTTTTTGTTTTTCCTTTGTAACGTGTGTGTATACAGCACCTTCTTGATCTGAGGTTTTGTACATTTCATACACACCGCCCACATTTGCAGCAACGTGACCCAGATAACGATTGTATTGTGATAATACCTGACCATACATTTTGTCAAGTTCGTCATAGTTTTGACCATCTTCAGAGGTCCATTCGATAAGGTTGGGAAGAATACGTTTTAGATTTGCTATTCCATACATACTTGCTTTCATAGCATCGTCACCTAGATCTTCTGTTTGCGAGCTAGGATCTATCACACCGCGTTGTTGTCTACCAAAACGATACATAGGGTCTCCAGCGTGTTCAAGAATCCAGCTGTCTAGTGTTTTCTTTTCATCCTCTGCACTTTGAGCTTCAAGTATAGGTCTGTATCCCCATTTGATAGCATATTTGTCATAGATTCCTATGTTAGGCATTAATGCAACATCTCCATCTCCGGGTTGAGCGATATAGTTAAAACGTGCATAATCCATTATAGAAGGAGCTGTTCCATACTTTTTTGTAAACTCAGGATTACGTAAATCATCTACTTTATATGCAACACTACTTCCCATATTATGCGGTAGCCCAAGTGTATGTCCCACTTCGTGGCTACTCACAAATCGTATGAGTCTACCCATTACTTCATCTTTAAACTCATTAGTGCGAGCTTCTGGATTAATAGCTGCTGTTTGTACAAAAAACCAGTTATGTAATAACGTCATTACATTATGGTACCAGTTTATATCACTTTCTAAGATCTCTCCAGAACGAGGATCACTTACGTGTGGTCCATTTGCATTAGGAATAGGAGAGGCTAGGTATCGTACAACGCTATATCGTACATCTTCAGGACTCCAGTCTGGATCTTCTTCTACAGATGGTGGGTCTGCAGCAATAATTGCATTTTTAAAACCAGCAGCTTCAAAAGCTACTTGCCAGTCTTCTATACCTTGTTTGATGTATGGAATCCATTTTTTAGGCGTTGCGCGATCTATGTAGTAAACGATCTGCTTTTTAGGTTCTACAAGTTCGCCACGTTTGAAAGCAGCCATATCTTCATCTTTTACTTCTAATCTCCATCTGTCTAGGTAGCGTATGGTTTTACTCTTTTGTAAATCTAAGCCATAATCTGTCTGACCACGACCAAACCATCCTACACGCTCATCAAACATACGACGTTGCATAGGTACTTTTGGGAGTAAAATCATTGAGTTACTCATTAAAAGAGAGAGTGTTCCTGTGGCGTTGTTAGAAGGTAGTTCTGATCCTGTATATGTTTTTACAGAGCGTACTTCTATATTTTGAGGATAACTACGTATCGTATCTATATAACTGCGTTTTGCATCAAGTTTAGTTACTTTCATCCCTCTACGACTTCTTTGTGGTAATCCTAAAGGTTTTACATCTGTTTGGAATAAAGGAGAAGCATCAATTACAGTATTTCTATTCCCAGAAATGGTGTCTTTGTGGTATGCCTTGATGTCAAAAGCATATAATACAGGTTCAAAATTACTATTCTTTACTGCCTCAGATATAGGAAGTGAGTCTGCAGCAAATACTTGATGAGATACCACGCGTAATAATACTTTTTTATCTTTTACTTCCCATCTTAAAACAGAGGTGTTTTGTTTTCCGCCGCCAAAGCCAACACCAGAGGCTGTCTTTGCGATACGAGTTACCATTAACATCTCACGTCCCATTAAGGTGTCAGGGATTTCATAATAATATTTATTATCAAGCTTATGAACGGTAAAAAGGCCTTCATCTGTTTTTGCCTTTTTAGTGATTACCTTGTTGTAAGGTTTTATAGCATTTTTGTCTTTGCTTGCATTTTTAGATTTTGTAGCAGCAGTCGCATTTTTTCCTTTTGCTACTTTGGCTTGTGAGCCTGCACAACTTGAAATGGTAATAGCTAGTGCAAAGGCTATGATATAGAATACTTTTGTTTTCATTTATATATTTTTTTGGCTCGCAAAAGGTACTATCTGTAGTTGTCTTTCTTGTTAAAAATATCACAACAACGCAAGTGTAGTTTCATAAAGTGGTTTTTTGTCAAGTTTTGCTTTAATCCAAGCAAAAAAACTAAGCATTAAAATGTCTTCTTGTTGGTCTGAAGATGAGAAGAGGTTTTTTACGCTTTCGCGAAAGCGTTCTTCTTCTACAATATTGAGGTTGTTAAATATTTGAGTGAATACTTTAATAAAAGCCTCTAGTCGAGGTTCTGTTTTAATAATGCCAACATATTTACGTCTAAACCTTCTTAAAGTAGCGTGTACAAGGTCTATGTATTCTAGTTCTTTATATATAATAAGAGTGAGGAGTTCTTTTTTTATAAGCCAGTCTATTCCCATACGTTCTTCATACCAGGTATCTGTGTGTCTCAAAGTGTTTACTGTAGTAAGTGCTTTTTTATAATCTTCTTGTTGTGTTATAAATACAATAAGTGCTAGAACAACATCTGGGTCTGTAACTGTTTTTTTATGAGTTCTGATATATTGCTCTATTTCTGAAATTGCTTGCTGCCCTTTTCCTATATAGTTTAAAACAAAAGAATGTATAAGTAAATAGTTTTGAGAGAAGCGAGCTTTAAATTTTCCTTTTTCGGCAGCCATTTCTTCAGACATTTGAGCAAGATATTCTTGAGCTTTTGAAAAATCACGTACTCTAAAATGAGCATTTGCCATTACATATAATATTTGTATGTGATAAAATCTATGTTTAGTTAATACAGTGTTTTTTGCTTTAACAAGTTGGTATGTCTTGGTAATAAAAGGAAGGGCTCCGGTAAAATTATGATCTAAATGTGCAGCTCTATTAATAATCTCTAGTAATTGATGCAGTGATTTGAAGGTAAAATGTCTATCTACTTCTATATTAAAAGCAGCTAAGGTTTTTTCAATCATTGTTTGTATGTCTGTTTTGAGTAACTCTTCATCAAAACTGAGTCTACTTTTTATATGGGCATATGCCATATTAAGATTTTCTTGTTGTATAAAACGACGCATATTTTCTTGCGCATCTTCTGTGAGGTTCTGTAAAGAAGTTTTAGGGTCTAGATAGTTGTATTGTAATTGTGTGTGATAAATTTCTATAAGAGCTGTGTAGAGATCTAATTCTTGTGCTTTTTTTATAGCTCTTGAAAGAAGTTTTTTTGCAGGTTTATATTGGTTTTGTTCATAAAAAATGCGAGCAGCAAGTATCCATTTATAGACTTGCATATCTTCTGAAGTCTCTGTTTCAAAACTTTGTGTTGCTATAAAATCTATGAGACTGTCTTGTAATCTCTTTGAAAGTGCGTGATATGCATTTCTATTGGGTTTACCATAAAGAATAGTGTCTATAGTAGTAATAGGTGTTTCTTTTCTGAGTAAAGTATATAGATCTATGTTTTTACTGTCTAATCTTTTGTTTTTTGCACGTAAATAACTTTTAAAAGCACTGCTTTCTTCTGTAGAAAATGAAAGAATAATATTAGATATATCCATTTTATATCGTAAGTAAAAATTTATTTTTATCACTAAAATATATTAAATTTTATATATATGTGTTTTTATATCGTAAGTTTTTTTAAAAATTTTGATTTTCTAGAGTGTAAAGTCGCCGCATCTTTGCATCGTAATCAAACAACAACACAATGGATTTTAATAACAAAAAACTAACAAGAACAAAGAAAGTAATACATTATGCGATAAGTATTCTTCTAGCTATTTTCTTAATAGGTCTTGCTAATAGAATTATATGGGACTTAGATGAACAAGATGCTCGTCCTATTATGGCTGACTTTGAAGGTCAAACAGAGATTCATAAATATAGAATTATTAAAAACAGCATAGAAGATTCTATTCTTGTAAAGAGGCGTGAGCAAGAAGCTTTACAACTTAAACTTGATTTAGGTATCACTACTTTAAATCAAGAAAAGCAATCTTTTCAATCTTGGATATCTACTCGCACAGCAACACAATCATCTGCGGTAGATAGAGAAGTACGTCTTCGTAACTTAAAGATGGATTCTATTCAAGGGCAGATACAGTCTCTAGAAGAAGAAAAAACGTCACTCATAACTTCTATTAATGTGTTGCGAGAAGAGAGTGGGCATATTCAAGACTTTATAAATGAAGAAAATGTAATTGTAAATTCATTACATACAGATGCAGTGAGAGCATATGATCTTAATGTGTTTTTTAAACGTCTTTTGTTTGTGCTTCCTATACTCATACTAGGAGTGTGGTTACTAGTTAAAAGAAGAAAATCTAATTACTGGCCTTTATATCGTGGGTTTGTGTTTTTCTCACTCTATGCATTTTTTGTGGGACTAGTTCCTTACTTACCTAGCTATGGAGGATATATAAGATATGCTATAGGTATTTTGTTATCTGTCTTTTTAGGAATCTATGCCATACGATCATTTCAATCATTTATAAAAAGAAAGAAAGAAGAGTTACAACAATCTACAGAAAAGAGGTCACAACAAATAAAACAAGAAGTAGCAGAAAAAGCATTAGAAAACCATATTTGTCCTAGCTGCGGTAAAGATTATTTGATTAATGAAATATTTCAATCTGGCGGTAAAAAAGGAGTAGGAGGGACGCTTAAAGTAACTAACTATTGTCGCCACTGCGGTCTCCAACTTTTTAAAGACTGTGATACTTGTGAAACAAAAAACTATGCTCATTTACCACATTGTTATTCTTGTGGAGATCACATTACAATAGATGTTATACATAAAGAAGAATTAATAGAAAATAATAATAGTCAAGCTTAGAAATCAATAAGAACATTTTTTCAAACAACAATAATAATAACAAACAACAATAATTATGGAAAATCAATTTGAAACTCCGGTAACTGAAAAGAAAGTAAAGAGAAATGAACCTTTTAATAATAAACCTACAGGTGCTTTTATAAGTGCATCTTGGAGTGCTCTTTTTATCGGTATGATCTCTTTTTGTGTAGGATTATGGAATGCAGATATGTATCTCAATGAAAAAGGATATTACTTTACCGTACTGCTTTTTGGACTATTTGCAGTAGTCTCTGTGCAAAAAAGTGTGAGAGATAAACTGGAAGGTATCCCAGTAACCGAGATCTATTATGGTATAAGTTGGTTTGTGACCATTGTATCGATCTTATTACTAGTGATAGGATTATGGAATGCAGAATTATCCCTGAGTGAAAAAGGATTTTATGGAGTCTCTTTTATGATGAGTTTATTTGCAGGTGTAGCTGTTCAAAAAAACATAAGAGATGTAAAATTTATAGATTCTCAAAAGGATAAATAATAAGAAGGGCACAATTAATATCAAATAAACAACAACACAACGTGCTCAATTAAAAAAATAAAATGGTTGTTGTTTGATTAAACCCGATATGCTGTAATGGTGTATTGGGTTTTTGATGTTTGAATTCTTTTTTATTACTGTTTTAATCAGTAGTTTAAAAAAATGATTTTTGATCTAAAAATAGCAGAGGTAAAAAAGCATTTAGATCATTATTGGGTTATAAATAGTGAGAATGCAACCAAAACTTCATAGTCTATTGTATCCTAAAGTGTAACGTACATACATCAAGTTGACGTATTTTTTGAAGAGTTTCAAAAGAATTTATTGAAAAGAAAAACTTTGAGAAAGTAAATAATAATACCGGTAAGCGTTGCCATTCTAAAAGCATCAAAAGAACTCTGCATTTTTGGTCAATCCTTAGAAAGAAAAATAAAAATTTGATTGACTGTAAATGTTCATTTATGCTAAAAAAAGGATTTTGATGCTCTTTAATTAACTAAGCTTCTGGTATAATTGAGATCAGATATTCTGAAATTATAAAAAGCACAATCGAATATACGTATTAATTCCAAGTTAATGGATTTTATCCTATATTTAATTATATAAATAGATTTTAGGTATGGATATTTTCTCATTTTCAGTTCATTTTACAGATGAAAACTCTTGTAAAAAGCACTTTAAAGAACAGTGTGACAAAGAAAGAGTGATTTGTAATAAATATTTGATTAATTGACTGATTGCTAAATAAATGTTATACATTTGCGCCACAATAAAGAAATACCTATAGAGTTTTAGGGGTAGTATATAGTATAGTTAGTTTTTACGAGTTTTTCTCTTCTTTCGAATTTTATTTTTACAATTACTTTTTTAATAGTATTTTAAGTTAATAAATTGTCTTATACAATTTCATTACCATTTTTAGTATGCTTTTCTTAATTAGGATATTTTTTATTGTGAAAAAATAATTATTAATTTAAAATTAAATAAGATGCAAGAAGGCACAGTAAAATTTTACAACAATTCTAAAGGATTTGGATTTATTAAATCATCAGAAACAGGAGAAGACATTTTTGTTCATAATTCTGGTTTAAGAGGTGACATTAGAGAAGATGACAAAGTACAGTTTGATACTGAACAAGGAAAAAAAGGATTAAATGCTATTAACGTTGAAGTTATAGATTAAATACCTAAAAATGTATCTCTCATATGAGATGCATTATGTAAATATTAAAGACCGCTGTCGTAGCGGTCTTTTTTTATGAGTTAAAATTAATTTGTTGGGTTTTAACTCTGTGTTATTATTTTTATAGAGTAGATATTTTGTAGTGTATAGCTTTTTTTTGACAATGTAGTTATTTAATCTCTGCGATTGCCTGTATAGAATGACAATGTCACTTCATAATATCATTATCCTTAGTATATGTGTAGGCTTCCCTAGAAATAGGACAGTTATTAATTAGAAAATTCTAATTTTAATATTAAACTGTCATTATGAAGAAAAGCAGATTTACTGAGAGTCAAATTGTCAAGGCTCTCAAAGAAAATGAGCAAGGTAGATCCGTA
>CALKZS010000140.1 GCA_938002835.1 uncultured Dokdonia sp.
TAGAGGCGTCTCTATTTGGAGGTAGATTATTTACAGAATTTAACTACTATTATAAGGAAACACAAGATTTACTTTTGGAAAGAACTATTCCAAGACAAACAGGTTTTAATAGTCAATTACAAAATATAGGGGCTTTAAAAAATTCAGGTTGGGAGCTTTTAGTAAATTCAACAAACGTGAATACGCCCAATTTTAATTGGAATTCTACAGTAACATTATCAGCCAATAATAATGAAATTTTAGATCTTGGTGGTGTAGATTTTATTGACATTGTTGCAGACCCTATTCTAGGCTCGGGTAACACGCGCTTAATTGTAGGCGAATCTGTTCCTACTTTTGTAGGAGTTAGATATTTAGGTACTTGGAAAAGTCAAGAAGAAATTGATGCTTCGGGTAGAACGGATCCTCAAGTCGTTGGTGGATCTCATTTTGAGGACTTAAATGGAGATGGTATTGCGTCATTAGAAGACGCTGTTGTTTTGGGTAGTCCTTTTCCTGATTTAATATTTGGAATTGAAAATAATTTATCATACAAAAATTGGGATTTTTCATTTTACTTTCAAGGAACTCAAGGAAACGAAGTGTATAATTTAAATTTGAGAAACAATTATTTCAATCGAGGTGAAACTGTCAAATTTGGAGATTTACGTAACCGCTGGACAGTTGATAACCCAACATCCAATATCCCTAGAGCAGGAGCAGATAATGTAACAAATACATTGCCAAATTCTGAATATGTTGAAGATGGATCTCACATCCGTTTAAAAACGGTACGATTGGCTTATAATTTCCCAACAGATAAAATAGGATTAAATGGTATTAAAAATGCGACAGTGTACATATCTGGAACTAATTTGTTATTATTCTCTAATACAAGGTTAATTGATCCAGAAGCAAGTAATTTTGGTCGTGATAATATTTTGCAAGGATATATTAGCGCGCAGTATCCTAATCCAAGAGTACTAACACTTGGTTTAAATGTAACTTTTTAAAAAAAAAATATGAAAACAAAAAATATAATTTTATACGTCTTTATGGTTTTCGCATGTTTTAGTTGCGAGAGTTTTTTAGAAGAAGATCCAAAAGCACTTATTTCTCCTGAAACATTTTTTGCTTCAGAAAATGATGCTAGACAAGCAGTTCAAGGCATGTATGCCATTTTAAAGAATAATTCTATTTATGGGCAAGTAGGTCTAGATCATTTTTATGATAATGGTGCCGATATTATTGAACCCAACCGTGTTGCAAACTTTGTTCAACCAATAGGTAATTACACCATGAATGAGGCTTTGGCAGATGTTTCTGTACAAAAGATGAGTGTTTCTGATACGTGGAAAGATCTTTATAGAACCATATTAAATGCCAACTTAATTATAGATAGGGTAACTGGTAATGAGGCTGTTGGAACTCAGGAAGTAAGAACAGACATTATTGCTGATGCTAGATTTATAAGAGGCTTGTGCTATTGGCATATTACAAACCTTTGGGGCGATGCGCCATACTATACTGAAGTGCTAACTCTTGAAGAAATTAGTGCTTTAGGAAGAGCTCCTGAAGCTACAATTATTGAAGGTACTTTAGAAGATTTACAGTTTGCACAAGATAATTTGCAAGATGCTTATACTGGTGATCAAAGCGGTAGAGCTTCTAAGTGGGCAGCTGCAATTATTATAGCGAAAATCCATATGAGGCTACAACAATGGCAACTAGGGTTGGATAAATGTTTAGAAATTTTAAATCAATCTCCTCATAGTTTATTGCCTACATATAATGAAGTGTTCGACCCATTTAATGAATATAATGCTGAAATTATATGGTCTTTAGATTTTGCTAGAGATATTAATAGTCAATTCGATCCTGCATTCCCAGGTAGAGCATTTGCTGGTAATAATAACTGGCGCCCAAGTATGTTTAATCCACGCTTAAGAGATGAGCCTGCAAATACTGATGAAAGAGGTGCATTAAGAGATGCTCTAACTGCTAGAGGAGAAGCGTTTAATGGAACAGGGTTACAGGTGGCATCTCAGGATTTTGCTGAGTCTTTTCCAATGAATGATTTAAGAAGAGAGCTAAACATAGTTGATAACTACTTAGGGTTTCAGTTGAATTTTCCATATATGGCAAAATTCTGGAATCTAGAACTTGATAGATCTCCACGTTTCAACCACTCCGATAATAGAATGGTGTTTCGTTTAGGAGATGTTGCATTAATGGCAGCAGAGTGTGAAAACGAGCGCCCAGGTGGAAACCCTAATGCTGCTTTTGAGTACATTCGTGAAATTAGAGAACGTGCTTTTGCAACTCAAGAAGAAGCAGAGGCCATCTTAGGATTAAGTCAAGATCAGTTTAGACAAGCTATTTATGATGAACGTAAATGGGAGTTAGCTGGAGAAGCCCACAGAAGGTATGATTTAATTAGATGGGGTATTTTATTAGATGTGGTTCAAGATTTAGAGTTTCGTTTTTGGACACCTGCTGAAAATATTAGACCATGGCATGTAAAATTGCCTATTCCTTTACAGGAATTACAAAACAACCCTGCTTTATTAGAATCAGACCCAACAAACAACGGATATAGAAATTAGTGTTTTAGTTTTATATTAGTTTATTTTTAAGCCGGAGGAATTTTTCTCCGGCTTATTTATTTACAGCACTGTGCAGGACAGGAAAATCAATTACGACTTCTATTTTTGATTTAAAGTATATTAT
>CALKZS010000141.1 GCA_938002835.1 uncultured Dokdonia sp.
GTATTCTTAGTGTAGATGCTGTAAATGATATGGTAACACTTACTAATCTTGGAGAAGGATCAATAGATATAGGAGATTATTTTCTATGTTTAGGCCCTGGAACATATCGTCAAATATCTGGACAAACAACAGAAGATACTAACCTTGAGCCCAATGAAACAATTACAGTACCATATAATGTAAATCCTATGGAAGATGGGTTAAGTATTTTTTCTACCAATTCATTTACTTCATCAGATCCTGAGATTTTAGTAGATTATGTTCAGTGGGGAGCAGCAAACCAAGCGAGATCTGGGCAAGCAGTAGCAGCAGGTAGATGGGATGATGTAAATAATTTTGTTCCAGAAAATACTGAATATGAATTTATAGGAGGGACAGAAGACATAGGTGTTACTTTTTGGGAATAATAAATATAAAGCAACCCTTGTACTTTCTTATTGAAAGCAAGGGTTGTTTTGATAGATAAAAATAGTTACATATGTGAATCAAAGGTTAAAAAATCAGAGTTATATATGCAGCAGCTATTCTTCCGTATGCGGGTAGTATTAATCCTTTTGTAGACCTGATTCTACTTGCTTTTTGTATATTATGCTTTTTCAATTAGCCAACTGAACAAAGCTTCTATAGGCTGTTGTCGAATTCTAGATACAGGTTTTGAGTATAGCTTATTAGCAGCTCTGTCAAATTTTCTTATTACCTCAGGCATACCTTTAGTTGCTTTAACAGGAGTTAACATTTCAGAATTAAATAGCTAAGTTCTAATTAACATATTAAATAACGTGAGTTCGATATAAAACTTAATGTATATCAATTAGTTACAAAACAAATCAACTTACAAGCTTACTTTGATTATAAAACACAGCCATCCGAAAGTTTTGTGATATATAAACAAGAAAAAACTATTTAAATAACTATAAACTATCGATTTTTTGCTTAAATACATCGATTAAAGACTCTAAATCGTTATTTCCAGTAATTATTGATAGTATAAATTCAATTGTTTTGTTTGATTATTAACTTTAATAAAAATAAAACACAATATATATATATATGGATACTATTACAAATGCATTATCAGGATTTTACAACACAATAGCTGAAGGAATTGGCGATTGGGGGCTCAAACTGGTTGGAGGAATTGTTGCTCTTATCATCGGACTCTGGATTATCAAGATTATAATGAAAGCTATTAGTAAGGCTTTTGACAGATCTAAAGTAGATGTAACTCTTAAACCTTTTCTAGTCACTCTTGTTGGGTTTTTATTAAAAGCTATTCTTTTCATCTCTGTTGCAGGGATTGTAGGTATTGATACAGCTACATTTGCTGCTCTTCTTGCTGGTGTAGGTATCGCTATAGGAGCTGCCTTTAATGGTTCGCTGGGGCACCTTGCTTCTGGTGTGATGTTATTAATATTTAGACCTTTTAAAGTGGGAGATCTCATTGAGGTAAATGGAGAACTAGGTTTTGTAAAAGAAATTTCGGTTTTTGTTACTATAATGGAAACTTTTCAAAATAAAACAGCTATCATTCCTAATGGAACAATCACAGCCAATAAAATCGTAAATTACAGTTCTATAGGTAACCTAAGGGTAGATATGCCTTTTGGGATTAAGTATGGAACAGATATTGAAAAAGCAAAATCTATTGTAAGCGATGTATTAAGCAACGATAGTAATGTACTAAAAGATCCAGCACCTCGCGTTGCGGTAAATAACTTAGGAGAAAACGGTGTAGAGTTACTTGCTCTTCCATACTCTAGTTGTGAGGCATATTGGGATGTTTACTGGGATACAAGGCAAAAAATAGTTGAGGCATTAGGAAAAGCTGGTTATGAAGCACCATTACCACAACGTCTAATTACTACAACTAATTAAAATAAAATTATCCAATTTAGATAAACCGCAATTCCCTAATTGCGGTTTTTCTTTTTTAATCCCGAATTAAAGGCAACGTACTACATCTTAGCAAGCCTTCTTGCTTTGCAATCTCTGCATAAGGAACCTCTTCTACGGTAATACTATGTGACCTTAACCAAGTATTTAAGCGTGTAAAATTACGCTCCGAAATCACCACATCAGGAGCAATACTAAATATATTAGAGTTCATATGATACATCTCTTCTTTTGAGATTTCAAATACATTTGCTTTTCCAAATAAAGAAATCAACCACTCATACTGCCTTTCATCTAAAAATCCATTTTTATGAATGATGGCTTTATCTTTACCTACAGGTTGAAAACAACAATCTAAATGTAATGCATTTTCTTTAGGGTCTGTATTATGCTTACGTAATTCAAAAGGAACAACCTTTTTTTTAGGGAATAAACTTGCTAGATAGTGTACTGCTCCTTTATTGGTTCTAGCAGTTATATACTCTGGATAATCTTCTCCTGTATATGTCCCCACAAAAATATAATTTCCCCAAGGCATTACATCTCCACCTTCGATATGAGCCTCTTCTGGAAGTTTAAAAATATGGGTGGCAGGTATTTGTTTTAATACGTGATCTATCGCTTCAATCTCCCGGTCTCGATCTGGTAATATATTTGCTTTTATAAAGCTATTATCTATCACAAATCCTATGTCCCTAGAAAAAATCTGGTTATAATCTTTAATAACCTTAGGTCTAAACACTTTTACATCATATTTTTCAAATACTGCCGCAACAGCATTCATCTCTTTAACCATATCTTCTTCTACAGGATACGTTCCTGCCTTGATATGCTGTGCAGACTTAGGATCGTATGCATCTTCCAGCTTTGGTGCTGAACCACAGCTCTCTGCGGTTCCTAAAATTACAGCTCGTAAACGAGAAGTTTCATCTTTTATATTAAGTTCAAGCATAGAAGGTAAAATTACAAATTCAATCATTTATTATCCAAAAGAATCTTCTCTACTTTATAGGAATCCAGACTTCTTCTTCGACCTTAAGATTATTTGAACCTGCATAGTGTTCTGGCATATAGAGACCGTTGCAAAAGATTAGTTAGATTAGGAGGTTTCTTATTTTTTATTTTTTTTGTTCAAAACTTAGTCGATTTTTCGATTTCATTTTAGTTTTAGGGCGTAAATGAGTGTTTTTAAGGCTCATTTTCTCTTAATTTTTAGAATTAGACGCAAGTATCCCTGGACTTCTGTACAAATTATAAGACATCGCCTCCATTAGGTTTTGAGTGTGCATTTTTTTGATACCTTTATATCTTGCCGTTGCTCCATTAAACCATCGTTTTATCCCTCCAAAAGTACGCTCTACTTTGAATCTAACCTTACCTATAAGTCCGCTCCCAATGCGTTAAGGGTTTGTTTTTATAAGCCTTTTTTAAAATGTGATTTTTGAGTTTTAGTTTCTTGAGCAGTGCTGCATTTTTCTTGGATTGATACCCTTTGTCTGCTTTTAACGGAATGTATTCTGGTAGATCTGCTGTATTCAAGACTTC
>CALKZS010000142.1 GCA_938002835.1 uncultured Dokdonia sp.
TAAATGTTTTACTTACACACTAAGATCACTTTGTATGCCAGCAATACGATCTTCTAGTTTTGCTGCTATTGTGTCATATGCTGAAAGCGATGGTAATTGTTCGTGTACACTTATGTAAAATTTTATTTTGGGTTCTGTGCCACTAGGTCGTGCTGCAATTTTACTACCATCTTCGGTGTAAAATATAAGCACGTTTGATGTAGGAATGTCAATTGTAGTTTCAACACCTGTAATAAGGTCTTTAGAAGTAGAAGTTTTGTAGTCTTCAACACGTATTACTTTACTTCCATTAATTTCTTTCATAGGTTCTAGGCGCAATTTAGAAAGCATTTGTTTGATTTCTTCTGCTCCAGATTGTCCTTTTTTTACCAGTGATATAAGTGTTTCTTTATAAAAACCGTGTTTAAGATATAGTTCTTTTAAAATATCAAATAATGTCTTTCCTTCTTTTTTTGCTTCTGCAGCAATACTACAAGCTAGTAGTGTTGCCGTGACTGCATCTTTGTCACGTACAAAATCTCCTACCATAAATCCAAAACTTTCTTCTCCACCACCTATAAAGTGTTGTTCTGGAAAGTCTACAATCATCTTTGCAATCCATTTAAAACCTGTGAGTCCTGTTTTACATTCCACATCATAAGAAGCTGCAAGTACATCCATCATAGGTGTTGATACGATGGTACTTCCCACAAAAGGGTTTGGGGGTTGTGTTGCGCTTTCGCGAAAGCGGTTCATCAAATAATCAGACATTAAAATCATTGTCTGGTTGCCGTTTAATATGGTAAGGTCTCCATTATCTCCTCTTACGGCAACACCTAGTCTATCGCAATCTGGATCTGTACCAATAACAATATCGGCATTTAAAGTGTTCCCTAGTTCTAGTGCCATTTTTAGGGCAGCAGTTTCTTCAGGATTAGGAGATGCTACGGTAGGGAAATCTCCATCAGGTTGTTCTTGCTCTTTAACAATATGTAAGTTAGTAAAACCAGCTTGTTGTAATGTATCTGGAACGAGTGTAATGGAGGTGCCGTGCAACGATGTAAAAACGATGGAGAGCTTTTCTTTAGTCTCTTTTGAAACCCCAAAAGAAACATTGTGTACACTCGCATTTATAAATTCAGTATCTATCTCTTTATCTATATAAGTAATGAGATTTTGATCACCATCAAACTGTATATCCGAAAAATCTAATGAGTCAATAACTTTGATAATTTTTTGATCCTGAGGATATACAAGCTGTCCTCCATCTTGCCAGTATACTTTATATCCATTATATTCTGGAGGATTGTGACTTGCTGTAAGTACAATACCGCAATGGCACTGTAAGTGTCTTACTGTAAAACTTAATTCTGGAGTAGGGCGTAGGTCAGAAAATAAAAAAACTTTAATTCCATTTGCAGAAAACACATCTGCAACAACCTTAGCAAGTTCTTTACTGTTATGCCTACAGTCATAAGCTATTGCAACTTTAAGTTGCTCATCTGGAAATGCTGTTTTTAAGTAATTAGAAATTCCTTGTGTGTTTTTGCCTAACGTGTATTTGTTAATGCGATTTGTTCCAGCTCCCATCACACCTCGCATACCACCAGTACCAAACTCTAGGTTCTTATAGAAGCTATCTGCTAGCTCTTCTGGATTGTGCGCTATATTTTCTTTGATTTCTTGTTGAGTAACTTTATCAAAAGTATCGGTGAGCCAAGGGGCTACTTTCTCTAATATTGCTGGATCGTGATATACCATATTTTATTTCTATAAAATCAAAAGTACGGTTTTATGTTATTTTTATAGATGCAGATGTGCCTCTATTTACTATAGAAATTATTAATAAGAATGCGAGTTTTATTATATAATCTCCTTAATGTTATATCGTTGCTTGTCACGCTTAGAGCGTAGTATAAGCTCTCCTAAAAAACCAGCGATAAAGAGTTGAACTCCCATAACCATTGCAATGAGCGATATATAAAACTGTGGTCGTTGCGTAATTAGTCTTCCCGCAGGATTTATAAAGACTTTATCGATACCAAGATATAGCGCAAACCCAAATCCTATAATAAACATTATAACACCCAATGCGCCAAAAAGATGCATAGGTCTTTTTCCAAAACTTCCTAAAAACCAAATGGTTAATAAGTCTAAAAAACCATTGATAAAACGTTCCATCCCAAATTTAGTCTCGCCATACTTACGTTTTTGATGCTGAACTATTTTCTCCCCTATATTTGTAAAACCTGCATTTTTTGCAAGTACAGGAATGTAACGATGCATCTCTCCATATACATCTACGGTTTTAATAACCTCTTTTTTATAGGCTTTAAGACCGCAGTTAAAATCGTGTAGTTTGAGACCACTTGTCTTTCTAGCTGCTGCATTAAAAAGTTTACTAGGTAAGTTTTTTGCAATGACCGAGTCATATCGTTTCTTTTTCCATCCAGAGACAAGATCATATTTTTCTTCTGTAATCATCTTGTAAAGCCCTGGAATTTCTTCAGGACTGTCTTGCAAATCTGCATCCATAGTAATAATCACATCTCCTTGAGCGGCAGCAAAGCCTGCGTGTAGTGCTTGCGATTTTCCATAGTTGCGATTAAAACGTATGGCATTTATTTCCTTGTGCTGTTGTGCAAGCGATGTTATCACTTCCCAAGATCCATCGCTACTACCATCATCTATAAACAAGATTTCATAAGAAAAATCATTGGCCTCCAGCGTGTCTGAAAGCCAATGATATAGTTCTTGTATGGATTCTACTTCGTTAAGTAGTGGGATAACGATAGATAATTGCATAAATATTTTTTAAGCGTCTGCGTGTGGGTTATCTTGTTTCATTACAAGTCCCCCTATTAAAGAATAAATTAACCCAAAAAATAAACTTAAACCTATCCATAACGCTCCACCAAGGAAAGGGTTAGCCATTACTTTGATAAAACCCATCATTTGTTCTACTTGTTCTTCTGAGACATTTGGTTGCTCTAGCATTTGCTCACGGGCAACCTCAATAATCATAGCATTGTATTCTGGATCAATTACATAATTAAAAAGAAAAACATAGATAAGATAGACAAGACCACTTATTATACCTATTGATAATCCTATTTTTAAAGCTTCTTTTAATTCTAAAAAACCACCATTCTCTATTTTAAATTTCTTTATGGCAATAATAATTCCTGCAGGAAATATTAAATAATAAAGATATTGAGGCCATTGCTCTCCTCTTAAGGGCATCCCTGTAACATACATAATAACAGCAATCAAAATAAAAATTAAGCCTAAGATAATGCCGTAAGTCATTCCGAAATTTGCAGGAGTTTTTTGTTTAATATCATTCATAATACATTCAGTTTGGTTATGGCAAATAAGTATACAAATATACAATATCGTTACAGGGAGTGTGCAAAAATTGTAAATTCGTATAACTAATGATATTTATTTTTACAAACACTTGTTGTTTTTTAAAAGTTTTGTAAATTTGCACCTCGAAAAATCGAATAATAAAGCACTGAATTAAGATGAAAGCAGGAATACACCCAGAAAATTTTAGAGTAGTAGCATTTAAGGATATGTCTAACGATGAGGTGTTCTTAACAAAATCTGCTGCAGATACTAAAGAAACTATCGAAATAGAAGGAACTGAGTATCCTTTAATCAAACTAGAAATCTCTAGAACGTCTCACCCTTTCTACACAGGTAAAGCTAAGCTTGTAGATACAGCTGGACGTATCGATAAGTTCAAAAACAAATATGCTAAGTTCAAGAAGTAATAACTTGTTGACATAACTTATATAAAACCTCCTTATCTTAAGGAGGTTTTTTCTTTTATAGACTCTTTTTTTTATATTAATTAAGGTTGATTTTTATTAGGAATGTATACGCTTTCGCGAAAGCGTATTTCTAATCACGCTACAAGAATTACTTTGTCTTTTAAAATGCACTTCTTTCATAATTATATAGGAATTGAAAAATATATTCTTATGACTTTTAAAATATTTTTGCTTTTGTGATGTAAAAGCAAGGAATCTATTGCTTTGATGTAGGTTAAAATCCCTGCAAATTCTTAAATTTGTAACCTTTACAATTAGGACAAAACTATGTTTGATAATTTAAGTGATAAGTTAGATAAAGCGTTACACGTACTCAAAGGACACGGAAGCATTACAGAAGTAAATGTAGCAGAGACTCTAAAAGAAGTGCGTCGCGCACTTATAGATGCCGATGTGAACTTTAAAACGGCAAAAGATTTTACAAATCGCGTTAAGACTAAAGCATTAGGAGCAGATGTACTTACGACATTACAGCCTGGCCAATTAATGGTTAAGATTGTAAAAGACGAGCTTGCAGAATTAATGGGAGGTGATGTAGAGGGGATCAATCTTTCTGGAACTCCATCTGTTGTGCTAATGTCTGGTTTGCAAGGTTCTGGTAAAACGACCTTTTCTGGTAAACTAGCAAACTTTCTAAAGAATAAGAAAACAAAGAAACCTTTATTAGTTGCCTGTGATGTGTATCGCCCTGCGGCTATTGATCAATTGCACGTTGTAGGAGATCAAATTAAAGTAGATGTATATTCTGATCGAGATGAGAAAAACCCTGTAAAGATTGCTCAAGATGGTATTGCATATGCAAAGGCTAATGGGCATAATGTAGTCATTGTAGATACAGCAGGTCGTCTTGCTGTAGATGAGGTGATGATGAAAGAGATTGCAGAAGTGCATAAAGCAATACAACCACAAGAGACCTTATTTGTAGTAGATGCTATGACAGGTCAAGATGCTGTAAATACTGCAAAGGCCTTTAATGATATTCTTAACTTTGATGGAGTTGTTCTTACAAAGTTGGATGGTGATACTCGTGGAGGTGCTGCTATATCAATTAAATCTGTTGTAAATAAACCTATTAAATTTATAGGTACAGGAGAGAAGATGGAGGCAATAGATATTTTCTATCCTTCACGTATGGCAGATCGTATTCTTGGAATGGGAGATGTAGTATCTCTTGTTGAGAGAGCTCAAGAACAGTTTGACGAAGAAGAAGCTAGAAAGCTACAAAAGAAGATTGCAAAAAATCAATTTGGTTTTGACGATTTTCTTAAGCAAATACAGCAGGTTAAGAAAATGGGTAATATGAAAGACCTTATGGGTATGATTCCAGGTGCTGGAAAAATGCTCAAAGGTGTAGACATAGATGACGATGCTTTTAAACACATAGAAGCAATCATACACTCAATGACACCAGGAGAAAGAACAAACCCTGCAACAATAAATGCAAGTCGTAAAAAACGAATAGGGAAAGGTTCTGGTACTTCTGTACAACAGGTAAATCAGTTGCTTAAGCAATTTAATCAGATGAGTAAGATGATGAAGATGATGCAAGGTGGCGGAGGTCGCAAGATGATGCAGATGATGAACCAAATGAAATAATAATTACAGCTTACATTAAAGATAATAATTTTAGAAAACCATCCATATCAATGACTATTCTTGACGGTAAAAAGACTTCAAACGATATTAAAAATGAAATCAAAGCTGAAGTCGATAAGATGAAAGCTAATAATGAAAAAGTGCCACATCTTGCAGCTCTTATTGTTGGAAATGATGGTGCTTCTCTTACATACGTAGGAAGTAAAGTACGTGCTTGTGAACGCGTAGGTTTTGAATCTACCTTAGTTCAAATGCCTAATACAACTAGTGAGATAGAGTTGTTAGATAAGATAGAAGAGCTTAACCAAAATGATGCAATAGATGGTTTTATTGTGCAGTTACCACTTCCTCCGCAAATAGATACTCAAAAAGTAATACTTGCAGTAGATCCGGATAAGGATGTCGATGGTTTTCACCCCACTAACTTTGGAAAGATGTCTCTAGATATGAGTACGTTTATTCCGGCAACACCTTTCGGTATTTTAGAATTACTAGATCGTTATGGTGTTGAAACAAAAGGAAAGCATACTGTTGTAATAGGTAGAAGTCATATTGTAGGAAGGCCTATGAGTATTTTAATGGGACGTAAAAGTTTCCCAGGGAACTCAACAGTAACACTTACACATAGTCACACAAAAAATATAACTCAAATAACCTCTCAAGCAGATATTATTATATCTGCCTTAGGAGTTCCTGGATTCTTAAAAGCAGAAATGGTAAAAGACGATGCTGTAATTATAGATGTAGGAATTACTCGTGTGCCAGATGAAACTAGGGAGCGTGGTTATTATATCACAGGTGATGTCGATTTTGATGCTGTTAGTAAAAAGGCATCTTATATTACACCTGTTCCTGGTGGAGTAGGGCCTATGACTATTGCAATGTTACTAAAGAACACATTACTTGCTAGAGATCGTCATAGAGCTGCTGCAAAATGATAATTTTAAAAAATTGTTTTAAAAAAAGAGGAGGTCGTCTAAAAACTATTTAGGCGGTTTTTTATATTTTAGAGAATCTATTTTTATTAGTTTTTAAAATAGTTATAGAGTTGTTAGTTAAGAGTTAAAAGTATGGATAGGGTTTTTAGATCGCTAGAGTCACTTTTTTCAAGTTATGTGCCATAGCAATGAGTCCTATTTCGGTATCTACTTTATCAATACCCCTCAACATAAAGCGTTTAAAGTTCATATTGTGTTTGATATTTCCAAATATAGCTTCGATATCCCAACATCTTTG
>CALKZS010000143.1 GCA_938002835.1 uncultured Dokdonia sp.
TTTTTTTCCAAAATAGGAACATTTGTAATAACATCACCAGCAGGAAATCCACCAGCCATATAACTTAATCCTTGCATAGAGGTGTTGAGTTGTGCCATATTTTTACCAAGTTTGTCAAAGGTTTCTTTGTACTTGTTAGCAAGTCTTCCTAAGTGTTTTGCAGCAATGCCGTCTATAAATGCGTCAAAATCACCAAGTACATCTAATGCAGCAGCAGCATTATCAAGATCTTTTTGAAGGTCTTTAGACTCTTCATTATATTTTTTGAGCTTATCTGCATATTCTATTTCTTTTAAAAGCTCGTCTATTTTTGCTTGAACTATAGAGTCTAATTCGCCTCTATACACATTAATAGTTTGCGAAACGGTAGGAATATTAGTTACTTTATCTAAATGAATACCATCTTTATTAATCACATTAGTGAGATCATTGAGTATAGCAAGTGACTGTCTCACTGCAAGCTCACTTTGAGGGTCTATAGCTTTTACGCCAAATTCCTTAACCTCTTTATTTGCTTGATCAATTTGATCTACTATATTTTGTGTTTGGCTTTTAGATTTATTGACAGAATTTGTGGCAATACTGTTTTCAGTTACTTGAGGAGTTGGAGGACTGGTGATTAGTCGTGTACTATCTGCAGAGTCTTCATCTTTCTTAATGTTGTAATCTTTATTGGGATCTAATCTAGAAGCGTTGTCATTAAGTGTATTAATATCTGTTTCTATACCTGTTAAAAATGCTGTTACTGCATCTTTATTTGCTTGATTAAAGTAGTCTTGACTGTATACTTTTTCTTTTTTTTTGTCTAGGTTAGTTTTTTCGTCATTAGAAGTAGCTTTCTTTGTTTCTTTTGTTTGATCTACATCTTCTAGGGTCATTAAGTCTTTTAATTCTTGTTGTTGACCTGTGAGTAGTTGTTTTAATTCCGCGCGAAGGTTACTTAATCTAATATCTAGATTTGCGACATTAACATCTAATCCAGCTTTTTTTCTATCTACATCATCTATAAAATCACTTATGCCTTCTAAAGCATTTGATACAGATTCGTTTTTTAAAAACCCACCTGCTTTTTTTGCGGTATCAGAAATACTGCCTATAGCATCACTAGCAGCTTGAGCTACTTCTGTTGCTTTTTGAGTGATAGAATTTACAGCACTATTAATTTTTGATTGCGCTTTGTCTACAATATTCTCTGGAGAATCCCAGGCATCAGGCGTTTTTACAAAAGTGATCTTACCGCCTTGAGCACATTCTAAATAGCTACTAATCTCTGTAAGCGGTTGTTGTTTTTTTGCAGTAATAGTTTCTCTAGATTTTTGCCAAGTTCCTTTTGGAGCATATAAACAAGGTTTGAAATTGAATATACAAGTCCCAGAAAAATTAATGATATTATCATTAGGTTTGACGTCATTCAATGTAGCTATGGGCTGTTTTTTTACGAAAACTGTTGGAGTTTTTGTAACAAAAGCAGATTGGACTCCTATACACCCTGTGCACTCTATGAGTCGATTGCTTTCAACTATTTTTTCTTCTCTTGTTCCAGACATATCTATATTGTTAGTTATTAATTTAGATACTAAAAAGGCTACTATCTCCAGAAGGGTTTAGTCCTTTTTTTGTTATTGTTTCTGTTAAAGATTTTAGAGGATTGGGGCTAATTTCTTTAGACATTTTTGTTGCCATTTGCTGCAATGGTTTAGGAGGTAATTTTTTTTGAGGTAGAGCAGGCTTTTCTGTAGCTGTTTGTTTTGTATTAAGAACGTTCGATTTTTTAGCATTGGGATCTTGACCCTTTAACATCATTTTATCTTCCTCTTTAAAAGCTATCATATCATCTAGCGTAAAGTGATTTACAGGGACATCAATAAAACCTTTCTGGTTTTCAAGATGTCCTACCTCGAATAATTTCTTAATAAAAAATATACATTCTTCTATTGTGGCATACCGCTGGCTATGAATTTTGTACAACTCTTCAGGGCAATCTATTTTCCATTCATTAATGCCTTTCCAGTTAAAAACTACTATATAATTTTTTAAGTTGTCTTTATAAAACTTTATTTCAGAATCGTGGTGTTCGGATAGTTTTTTAAAATATGATATACAAGTGTTTGAGGTTGTTCCCTCTATGGTTTTATTGACGCCATTAATAGTATCTTCTATAAATATATTCATTGTTATATTCTTTAATATAGCTTTATATAATACTTAAAGGAGTATTTATATTTTTCTTATGAAGCTTTATATCTAGCTTCACTGTTTTTTTATTCAATGGGTTATACAACATAAGTACAGGGATATTATTAAGTCTTTTTAATCTTACTAGCTGATTATCTTTACCCATCAATTCAATTTCAACATCCTCAAAATTGAATGGAAGCACATTTAACCCAGTTTCATTAAAAATGGCTAAAACTTGTTGCTTCTCTCTATCAATTTCTTTTCGGGTATAGTAATAAGCCGTTTTAAGAAGTTGATCTTGTTCTTGTTTTACTTCTAAGTATCGATTAATATCCTTTTGATCAATAATACTTTGAATGTCTTTATAAAAACTAAAAGCATCTGAAAGTAATTTTTGAGTATTAATACTAGAGAGATCAACAGAGTTTGTCCATCCTTTCATATCAAAAGGTAATATTTCAGAAGTAGCACCTCCAATTAATTCATAAAAAGGGAGTCCTTCTAAATCTATTTCAGGTTTTACTTCTGAATTTTCGGTGTCTTGATCAGGTGTTTTTGTTTCATATAATGTCACCATCGTTTTTTTAGGAGCAGTATAATCTAACATCTGAATTTGAAACCTTGCTATAGAAGATCTTTCAAGAGCATTTTTTCCGTGCGCGGGTAATATTTTTGCGTTTACATTGAATTTTTTGTTTTTGAGCAATAAGTGATTTATAGGTATTGAAATTGAAATGCCATTTCCACTAGCAGAAGATTTACTTTTATATTCAAAAAGATGGATTCCGTTACATTTTAATTCTATCTGGCAGTTGACTGAATTAATAGAAATTACATATGCAGGTTTTATAAATTTTGGATTCATTTACTTAGTTTTTTTATAAATTTAATTTATTCTAAGTTTATCTGTTTTTTTGGGAGCATCCCATTTTCCTATTGTTCCAGTCCACTCTTTTTCTATATGCTCATCAATAAACCAACCAGAAACACTCCCTTTTATGATAACAGTACCTTGAATACCATTAAAATTAGCTTCTCCTTGAGCATATAGTCCACTATTGTCTGTAGCAACTACTGCGCTTATTTCTAGACCCCCAGCTAGCCTTCCTTCAAGATGAGCCTCATATTCAATTCCCCAAAAAGAACCTTCAAGATGAAAACCTATTGTAATTTTCATAGCATATTCAAAAGAAGCTCTAGCCGAATTATTACTACTATTACCAACATCTATTTTTCCAATTAATTTGAAATTACAGGATAGTTCTACAAAAAAGAAGAACACATCTGAAAGTTCTCTGTCAGTAATTAACTTTAAAGCTTTGCTAATAAATATTAATAGAGGAACTCTGTCTTTAGCCGTTTTTACAAAATCAACTTTGATTTCAGCACCTATCAAAGGATCTAGACCAAATTCTAGAATATTTTCAGATTTATTTTCAAATAATTTATCGGAAGGTAAAATTTTATGATTCCATCCAAAAAAAATAGATGGTGGTATGGTTGCAATTGAGACAGAAGCATTACTAGTATTGTCTTTGAAATCACCTCTTAGATAATCTGCAATAGAATCTATTGCTCCCACGTAAGAAAATATTCCTTGAGATAAAGCATATAAGTTTTCATATTTTCTATTAAAACTTAAGTTTTTAGAAGAATTACCTCCATTATATGCAACTCCATACTGGAATTGAAAAGTAGCAGTTCTATTCCCTCCATTGATTTTTCTAGAGTTTATTCTACCTATTTTTCTGGCAATATCTTGATGATCTTTGAATATATCACCAGGAGGTTTATTACCGTGTGTATATGTTAAAGGATCGTCAGAACCTAGTGAGAATAAAAGACTCCATTCTGCATCAGGGTATACATTTAGATCTATAGTTTCTTGAAAACTACATATGTTTATAGGTATGTTATAGTGAGTGAATGGCACATCAACTAAGTACCCCATAAGATTAAGCAATAAAAATCCTTCTTCAAAAAAAGAATCTTTATAATTTACATCAAATTTTAATTCAGGATTCCCATCAGGGAATTCAATTTGTTTTGTATCACCATCAATTTTATAAATAAGAAAATTTTCTCTATGCTCAGGGTCACGATGTAAATTCTCAATCTTAAGGGAAAAATCTTTTTTTGTGTCTTGATCTGTTCCAGCTACAAATGTTATTGGTTTGTCGATAGGTTGTTCAAATATTACCCTATCACCTTCTTTCTCAATAATAACATATTCTAAAGTATTGTTTTTAATAGCAGTAAGTTTGGTAAAAGTACATTCATCATCATCATCCTCATCTTCTTCTTCCTCTTCCTCTTCCTCTTCAATCTCTTGTGGTGGAGGTGGAGGTGGTAACTCTGGTGGTGGACCTTCTTCTTCCTGTGGCTTTTCGAGATCAGGGGCGTGTGTAATAACATCTCCAGCCTTTAAACCACCTGCAATAAAACTAGCTCCTCTTAAAGAATCATTAAGGCGAGACATATTCTTGCCTATTTGGTCCATCACTTCCTTATATTCATCGGCAAGTTCCCCTAAATACTCAGCAGCAATTCCATCTACAAATGCGCCAAAATCTCCAAGAACATCTAGAGCTGCAGCACTTCTATCTAAATCCTCTTGTAACTCTTTAGATTCCTGCTGATACTTTTGTAATTTTTCGAGATATTCTACTTCTTGTAATAATTCATCTATTTTAGCTTGAACTTTAGTGTTTAGTTCCTGTGTTTTCTCATTATTTCTATCAAGACTCAAGTTTGGGACATTACTAGTAGCTTGCTCACTGATAATAAGTGGATTCCCATTAACATCTAGCCCCGTATTAGATGAGGTAGTTAGATTATTTGCAAGTCCAGAAGCATTAGGACCTCCTTCTAAAATCTCTGTAATATTATCTAACAAGACCAAAGACTGTATTGTTTCTTGCTTGTCCTCAGGATTTCCTATTGTAACTCCGTGTTCTTGTAGTATAGCATTGGTTTCATTATACCTATCAGTAGCTGCTTGCAAACCTTCAGCATCATTATTGCTTATACTTTCTTGTAAGATATCACTAGAACTTGGAAGAGTAGATGTAGTGATAGAGTTGGAATTAGAACTTGTAGCATTAGCTTCTCCACTTTCAGTAAATAACCTTGTAGAATCTGCAGAGCCTTTATCAGTTTCTATTGTAAAATCTTTTTCTGGTTCTAATCTTGATGCCGAGTTATTTAAGGTGTCTAAATCGCTCTGCATATCATCCATTAATGCATTTACACTTTCTCTATTAGTCTCATTAAAAAAGTCTTGATTGTATGCATATTCTTCGGCTTCTGTTTCTGGAGTGTTATTAGTATCAGGCTCAGCCTCTATAGGGCTTTCTTCTAATGGAGTAGCGGTGTCTTCTTCACTATCATTTATAGTCATTAAATCCTGAAGTTGTTGTTGCTCTCCAGTAATTAGTTCTTTTAATTCTTTTCTTAGATTATTCAATCTAATATTAGCATTTGCAACTGTAACATCTAGTTCTGCTTTTTTTCTATCTATATTGTCAACAAGATCACTAGCACTAGAAACTGCCCCTTGTATAGATTCGTTGTTTAAAAATCCTCCAGCTTTTTTAGCGGTGTCAGCAATTCCGCCTATGGCATTGCTTGCTGCTTTTGTTATTTCGGTTATTTTTTTAGTAGCATAGTTGGCAGCCTTGTTAATTTTATTTTGAGCCTTATCAATTATATTTTCTGGAGGTGGAGGTGTATCTTTTTTTTCTGATATTGTTATAATACCTGTCCCTGGTTTTGCAAAACATTTTATATAATTCCCTTCTATAATAGGAGTTTGTTTTTGAATATCTATTTTTTCTAAAACATCTTGTGTTTTCCATTTACCAATAGGGCTAGGAGTACAAGTTCCTGATGAACTAAGAGAGCAACTTGGGAAGGGCTTAAAACTAGTAGGTAATTTATCCTTAATAGTTGCCATAGGTTGTTTCTTTACAAATACCGTTGGTGTTGTAGAAATTAAATTAGATATTTTACCTTCACATCCAGTGCATTCAATGGAAGAGTTACTAGGTGTAAAATGTTTTTCGTCAGACATAAACTAGTTTTTTTTCTTTAGCTTGCTAATTTGTTTGAGCTGGTATAAATCATTTACTTTTACTCCTAGCATTATATTTACTTTATCTACCTGGTTGTTTTGATCAAGATCAAATGTTTCTAAATAAGATGCGTCAAAGTTTAATGCATATTCAGTTATTCCATAAGCTTCAGTAAATAGCTCGCTTGCAGACTCTTTGTTAAATCTATAATCATCTATTTTTCCTGAACGTAGTATTTGATTTCCTTTAGTGTTTTCGTTAATCCCAGTTAAAGCAGTAGTAATTTGAAAAGGAAGTGTTGAAGTGTCAAAAAAATTAGTAAAGTCTTTGTCTTGCTCTATTACTATCTTTTTTTCTAAATTTTGATTGTAAATAGGAGGAAATAAAGCGCTATATATTTCAGATTTTTTGATCATACTAACATAAGATTCATTATCCTTTATTAATGCTTCAATTCCGGAGAGTAATTCATCTATATCAGTTGTTAAATAGCTATACTCTTTTTTTATAAGTTTTGACTGGTCATACCAATTTTCATTAATTTCACCTCGATTAAGAATGCTAATAATTTCGCCTTGAGCGTTAGTATATAATGTTATATTGTTTTGGAGAAATGACAGCTCATTCTCTAAACCAAGCATATCGTCAATATTATCTTGAGATCGATTAGTTATTTGAACATTATATAGATATCCTATATTATCTTTTTGTATGAATGTTTTTTCAACAGTAGCAGTAATACGATTTTTTATAGTTTCTTCTGGAAAAACCATTTGCTGTACCACGCCAAATTCATAAGATCTAGTGTCTAAATCTTCAGATAGCACTAATCTTTTTTGTAAAGTAGATGTAGACATAGGAATTAGTTTATTTCAACTTTACCTCCAAGAACTTTAACCTTTGCACCATTAATTAAGTTTTTTGCTGCTCCAGTAATATTTAAGACTCCAGCAGTCACGATAGTCATTATGGCACCACTTTGGATATTGGTCATAATCATTCCTGTTATAGATACTCTTTTTCCAAAGATGGTGGCACTTTTATCACCTTTAAATGAAGCAGAAGATCCAGCTTTTGCAGATAAGTTACTTCCGGCATCCATACTTAAATTAGCTCCTGCATTAGTTGTAATGTCTGTTGCAGCAGTAGAAGATATATTGTTGCCTGCATTTACAGTAAGATCGTTACTAGCTTCCATCACAATATCTGTAGAAGTAAACGTGATTTTATTAGGTGCGTTAATAGTAATTTCTCCATTACCTCCCATTGTAATGGTGTTTCCACTAGGATCTGCAATAGTGACACTACCATCGGCATCATTTAAGGTTACTTGATTACCACTACGAGTTTTGATAGCTTTTAAGTGGTTGTTATCACTTTTAAAACTTTCTGGTACTGATGAGGCATTGGTTACACTACCTTGTACAATAGGCGACTCTGCATTGTCACGCTCGTGAGACACCACAACTTCGTCACCTATTTCTGGAACAAAGTACATCCCTTGTCCAACTCCTCCAGCAAGGCTAGATTGTCGTATCCAAGGAGACGTTTCTCCTGAAGATTTTTGCCATTCATACTGCACTTTTACACGACCCATTCCATCTGGATCTACATTATCTACTACTACAGCCGTTTGTGATTTACTGGTTGGATAGGCGTTAATAGATGTTTTAGGATATACTTCTGTATCTGCTGTTATTGCTTCAAAAGAGTTTTCATATCGTCCATTTTCACCACAAGTGTGATCTACTTTAGTAATTCTATATCTTCCGTATGAAGAAGACTCTCCATCAATTAAAATAACAGTACCTACACTAACACTAGGATTATTAGTTCTACCTGTAACTTTTACTTGATTAACTTCATTAGCTTTCTTTTGTAATAATATTTGCTCGTCAATTCTAGACTTCATATGAGGGTCGTCGTGAGCACTTACAAAAACTTGTGTTTCTTTTTTAAATAGAGAGCCACTTTTTTGATTTACAATAGAACTAAACCCTCTTGAGCCAGAAGTTAATTCTTGCGATCTTACTGCGTGATGTGTATCATTAAGGTAATCATTTGTGATATACTTAAAGTTATTTGGTATAGCTTCAAGGTTTAATGATAATTCAAGTAAATCATACCCATATTTAAGAGGTACAGGTTCATTGTTTTCTGGTTTTCCAAAAATTAATTCTAACCCATTGTAATAAAACCATTCTCCATATTGAGCCGCTAGTCTACTTGTATATTGGAAAGCACTTTCTTCTTGTTGAACACTATAGTGAATAGGTGTAGTCTTGTTGGGAGAAAAATTAAATTGCAAGATACTTTTGTCATACCCAGAAAAAGTTCTTTCTAAGATTTCAGATATCCTTACATTTTGGTGTGAAGCAAAGTGCGGTCCATCATCTGTAATAATACTACAGCTTTTTCCTTTTATATGAACAACATCGCCACTTTTTTGATAAAACCCTTTAACAGAGTTAATATTAGTTACGATGCCTTTAAATTCTAAAGTTTCATCATCAGAAAAGCCATTAATAGATTGAATTTTTAATAAGAAAACTTCACCTAAGAAGTTAATGCTTTCTGATGATATATCATCTGTAAGTGATTCCAAAACGTCTCTTCTACAAGTGAGCTCAAAATCGTGATGAGCATCTATTTCTTGTTGTAGTTTTAAATTTTTGAAAGCAGGAATATGTTTTCCTCCTATATACACTTGGATTTGAGTATTAGTAGCCATTGAATTTTTTTTGTGAGTTGAGTGTTTTAGCTAAATTGAACGTTTAAGATACTATATTCTAATGAAATAGAACACATCATTGTGGTTTAAAGGCAATAATCTTGTGATGATTATAACTTTTTTTGTGGTTTAAAGAAGAAAAAAATGTGATCAAAATGGCTTCAATGTCGAGGTAAATCTCTAAGAAATTCAACATTTAATGAGACCGTTGCAAAAGATTAGTTAGATTAGGAGGTTTTCTATTTTTTATTTTTTTTTGTTCAAAACTTAGTCGATTTTTCGATTTCATTTTAGTTTTAGGGCATAAATGAGTGTTTTTAAGGCTCATTTTCTTTTAATTTTTAGCATTAGACGCAAGTATCCCTGGACTTCTGTACAAATTATAAGACATCGCCTCCATTAGGTTTTGAGTGTGCATTTTTTTGATGCCTCTATATCTTGCCGT
>CALKZS010000144.1 GCA_938002835.1 uncultured Dokdonia sp.
TACTTGTTGTTTATTAAAATGTAAGTCAGATTTTTACGTTTTTAGTTAATTAAAACTCATTTTTTATAATCAAAGTAAGCTTGTAAGTTGATTTTATAACTAATTGATATACAATAAGTGTTATATCGAACTCACGTTAAATAATCTACAATATAAATATTTTTAATTCATAAAAATTTGATAATCTGCATTATAAAATCATTAGAGATAAAATGAAAATTTAAACATATGCCCTCACCTCCTCAAGCGCCTTATCTATCCCATCTGGATTCTTACCACCTGCTGTTGCAAAGAAAGGCTGACCACCGCCACCTCCTTGAATGTACTTGCCAAGTTCACGCACCACGGTTCCTGCATTGAGATCTTTTTGAGCTACAAGTGCTTTTGAAATATAACAACTCAACAATGCTTTGCCATTTTGTTCGGTTCCAAAGAGTATAAATACATTGTCTTTATTTTGACCTAATTTAAAAGCAAGGTCTTTAATAGCCCCTGCATCTAAATCTACTTTTTTAGCCAAGAACTGTACTCCTTTAACCTCTTGAAATTCCTTCTCAAGATCATCGCTTAAATTAAGAGCTTTTTCTCTTATAAGTGCTTCTAATTGTTTTTTTAGAGTTGTATTTTCGTCCATCAAGTTTGTTATTGCTTTTACAGGATCTTGATTTCCTTTGAGTGTTGCTTTTACTTTATTGTATGCTTCTGTTTCTGAAGTAAAGTAATCTTTTGCGGCATCACTTGTAATGGCCTCTATACGTCGTATGCCAGATGCAACTGCACCTTCTGATGTAATCTTACAATGCCAGATATCTCCTGTTTGTTGCACGTGAGTTCCTCCACAAAGCTCCATAGATTTCCCAAAACGAATGGTTCTCACAGCATCTCCATACTTTTCGCCAAAGAGCGCAATAGCTCCTTCACTAATTGCTTGATCATATGAAATACCACGTTGCTCTTCTAAAGGTAAATTTTCGCGTACACGGGCATTTACAAAATCTTCTACCGCTTTAAGTTCTTCTGGTGTCACTTTAGCAAAATGAGAAAAATCAAAACGCAAGCTACGACTATGCACCATACTTCCCTTTTGTTCTACGTGAGTTCCCAACACACTACGCAATGCTTGATGTAATAAGTGTGTTGCGCTATGATTTGCATTTGCTCTATCACGTTGCTTTGTATCTACCACAGCCTTAAATATCCCTTCGGTAGATCTTGGAAGATTCTTAGCTAGATGAATAATGAGGTTGTTTTCCTTTTTTGTATCTACTATATAAACCACCTCACCATTAGGAGTTTCTAGATATCCTTTGTCACCCACTTGCCCTCCTCCTTCTGGGTAGAAAGGAGTAAGATTAAATACCAGTTGGTACAATTCTCCATCTTTCTTACTTTCGGTTTTACGGTAACGTGTGATTTTTACGTCTGCTGTAAGTGTATCATACCCTATAAACTCTTCTTCTCCATCTTCATACAATACCGTCCAATCTCCAGTCTCTACTTTAGTAGCTGCACGAGAGCGGTCTTTTTGTTTTTTGAGTTCGGCCTCAAAACCTTTTTCATCTAGCGCTAATCCTTTTTCACTTAAAATAAGTGCTGTAAGATCTATAGGAAATCCATAAGTGTCATATAACTCAAATGCTTTGCTTCCTGTAATCGTTTTATCTTTTGCACTCGCAATGGCATTATCTAATAATATGAGGCCTTTATCTAATGTGCGTAAAAAAGAACTTTCTTCTTCTTTTATCACATTAGTAATTAAATTCTTCTGAGTTTTAAGTTCTGGAAAAGCACTTCCCATTTGAGCCACTAATGTTGCTACTAGTTTGTATATAAAAGGCTCTTTGGTTCCCAGAAATGTAAATCCATATCGTATGGCACGACGCAATATGCGACGTATCACATAACCCGCCCCTGTATTTGAAGGCAACTGTCCATCTGCAATAGAAAAAGAAACAGCTCTCACGTGATCTGCAATCACACGCACAGCAATATCTACTTGTTCATTAGAACCACATTTAAAATTTGTGATCGTTTCTATCTCACGCATTAATGGTGTAAATACATCTGTATCATAATTAGATTGTACTCCTTGTAACACCATACAAAGACGTTCAAATCCCATTCCAGTATCTACGTGCTGGTTAGGTAATTTTACAAGCGATCCATCTGCTAGACGATTGTACTGCATAAACACAAGATTCCAGATCTCAACTACCTGAGGATGATCTTCATTTACAAGCGACTTCCCGTCTATCTTTTCTTTTTCTTCTGCAGAACGTATATCTACGTGTATTTCAGAACAAGGTCCGCAAGGTCCTTGAGCTCCCATCTCCCAGAAGTTATCTTTTTTATTTCCATCAATAATACGATCTTCAGAAATACGAGTTTTCCAAAAATCATATGCCTCTTGATCTCTCTCTAGCTTATCTTCTTTGTCTCCTTCAAAAACAGTCACATACAGACTGTCCTTATCAATATTTACAACCTCAGTAAGAAATTCCCACGCCCAAGAAATCGCTTCTTCTTTAAAATAATCTCCAAAACTCCAGTTCCCCAGCATCTCAAACATTGTATGATGATAGGTATCTTTTCCTACTTCTTCCAGATCATTATGTTTTCCAGAAACACGAAGACACTTTTGAGTATCTGTTAATCGTGTATTCTTAGGAGTTGCATTTCCTAAAAAATACTCTTTAAAAGGGACCATTCCTGCGTTTGTAAACATTAAGGTAGGGTCGTCTTTTAATACCATTGGTGCAGAGGGCACAATAGCGTGTTTTTTGGATTCAAAAAATTCTAAAAACTGTTTGCGTACTTCTCGAGATTTCATAGAAGAGAATGTGTCGATAATTTATTTTATATTTGAATGTTGTGTATGGTTAGTAGTTCGCTTTCGCGAAAGCGTAATAACCCTCACAAACAAACCCCAAAAATACGCATTTTAACTTATGTCTAAGGTAAAATATTACTACGATAGTGAGACACTATCCTATCGAAAAGTAGAAAGTAAAAAGGGAAGAACCCTTGGTACTATTTTTATTTTTCTAACAGCTTCTGCGCTTATGGGCTTGCTCATAACTGTTGCTATATTTAACTCTGGAGTAGATACTCCCAAAGAACGCAAACTTGAACGTGAGCTCTCTAATATGCAGCTTCAATATGAGATGCAGCAAAAAAAGATAGCTAAAATGGAAAGCGTACTTCAAAATGTAGAAGAACGTGATAACAATATATACCGTGTACTTTTTGAAGCAAATCCCATTTCTGAGGATGTGCGTTTATCTGGTTTTGGCGGTATAAATAGATATAAAAGCTTAGACGGATATGATAATTCTTCTATGATTATAGAGAGTGCAAAACGTATAGACCAACTCACAAAGCGTATTGTTGTGCAATCAAAATCTCTAGATGAAATCGCAAAACTAGCAGAAGAAAAAGAAGAATTACTTAAAGCTATACCTGCGATACAACCTATTCAAAACAAGGATTTAACAAGAATAGCATCTGGCTACGGAATGCGCATACATCCTATTTTAAAATATAAACGTATGCATAACGGGATGGATTTTACAGCACCTCCAGGAACACCTATTTATGCCACCGGAGATGGTAAAGTAACTAAAGCAGATCTTGGTAGTGGTTACGGGAAGATGGTTATTATAGAACACGGCTTTGGATACAAAACATATTATGCTCATTTGAGTGAATATAATACTAAAAAAGGAGCTTATGTAAAACGAGGTGAAATCATAGGGTATGTAGGAAATTCAGGGCTCTCTTCTGGACCACACTTGCATTATGAAGTATGGAAAAATGGCGAAGTTGTAAATCCTGTAAACTTTTATCACAATGATCTCACTCCCGAAGAGTATGATATTATGCTTACAAAAGCTTCACTAGAAAACCAATCACTAGATTAATGAACATACAACTCCCAGAAAAATTATACTACAGTATAAGTGAAGTCGCAAAAGCATTCAATGTAAATGCATCGCTCATACGATTTTGGGAAAAGGAATTTGATGTCATTACACCAAAAAAAAATGCTCGTGGTGTTCGGAAGTTTACACCAGAAGATGTAAAAAACATTGAGCTCATCTACCATCTTGTAAAAGAAAGAGGATTTACGCTTGAGGGTGCAAAAACGCATCTTAAAGAGGGAAAAAAAGAAATACTCTCTAACTTTGATATCATACGTAAATTAGAACTTGTAAAAGCGCAATTGCTAGAAATTAAGAAGAATATTTAATGTGTTGGTAATAAAAACGGCTTTTGCTGTCCCTATAAAATAAAAAATAATAATTTCTTACCTTGCTTATATATAGAATTATGTAACACATTGTTTCTATCTAAGACTAATCTATCAAATACTATATCATATGAAAAAAGGAATCATCTTTATCATTGTGCTTTTTGCCATTGGATTACTTGTTGGTTTTTATGTAGCTCGCATATATAATGGACTTGTACCATTAGATGAAAATGTAAATGAACAATGGAGTAATGTAGAAAGTTCTTACCAACGTCGTGCAGATCTCATCCCTAATATTGTAAATACTGCAAAAGGATATGCAGAATTTGAACAAACTACATTAATTAAAGTAACAGAAGCTAGATCAAAAGCTACTTCTATACAAATAGATCCATCTAATATTACACCTGCACAACTTAAGCAGTTCCAACAGGCTCAATCTGGTCTTACTTCAGCATTATCAAGATTACTGGCAACATTTGAGAGATATCCAGATCTAAAAGCAAATGAAAATTTTAGAGAACTTATCAATGAGTTAGAACGCACAGAAAATCGAATTAACGTAGAGCGCAATCGATTTAATGAAACTGTAAAATTACTAAATCAAGAGATACGTCTATTCCCTACTAATATCATAGCTGGAATGCTAGGTTTTGAAGAACGTGTATATTTTGAGGCAGATGAAGGTACTGAGAATGCTCCAGAAGTAGAATTTGATTTTAGTAGTTAAATGACCTCTACTGTAGAAGATTTTTTGAGTAAAGATGATGAACAATACATCATTAAAGCAATTCGGAATGCCGAGATAAAAACTTCCGGGGAGATACGTGTACACATAGAACACCACTCTAACAAAGAACCTTTACAACGAGCTCAAGAACTCTTCCATTTACTTAAAATGGACAATACCAAAGAAGAAAATGGCGTGCTTATATATGTCGCAGTAGATGATCACACATTTGCTATTTTTGGTGATGTTGGTATTAACAAAAAAGTTCCTGTAAATTTTTGGGAGCATACCAAAAACAAGATGACTAGTTTTTTTAAAACTGGCCATTTTAAAGATGGAATTATAGCCGCTATCACAAACACTGGAGATCAACTTGCTCAATATTTCCCCTGGAGACACGGAGATATTAATGAACTTCCTGACGAAATAACAACTTCTTAATGAACGCTATATTATATCGCTATTGCGAAAAATTTAAAGCATTACACACTGCCCATTTAAAAAAAGCAGGTAAGAATGTATATGGTGTTTTAGTGTTATTTTCTTTATTATTCTTCTCAACGCATATAAGTTATGGGCAATTTGATATCCCTGAAAAGCCTAGCAAATCAAATCCAGATGCTGTTTATGATTACATAGGATTATTAAGTACAAGCCAAAAGGCTGCATTAGAAAAAAAAATTATTTCATATAGTGATACTACCTCTACCCAAATTGTAATTGCTATTGTAGAAACCATAAATGGAGAAACCATAGGAGAAGTAGGAGCAAGATGGGGACAAAAATGGGAAGTAGGAAATAACAAGAAAGACAATGGCATTTTAATTTTAGTAGCAAAAAATGATCGCCAGTTAGATATTAATACTGGATATGGTATTGAATCTATTATCTCAGACCGTGATGCTGAGCAAATTATAAATCGCATTATACTCCCTGAATTCAAAAAAGGAAACTTTTATGGCGGCTTAGATAAAGCTATAAATGCCCTTATTGCTGGACTTGAAGGCAATTTTTCTGGAACAAGACCAGCAAGTAATCTCCCTGTACAACCTATCTTAATGTTTATTTTCTTTATAGTAATACTTATTATTTTAAGTAGAAAAAATCATCGAGGTGGTGGTCGCAATGGAGGTAATGGTTCCTCTGGAGGGTCACTATTAGATGTTATTATTTTAAGTAATATGGGACGTGGTGGCTTTGGAGGAGGCGAGTCCTTTGGAAGCGGAGGGTCATTTGGAGGTGGTGGTTTTGGAGGTGGCTTCGGTGGTGGTGGTTTTGGAGGAGGAGGTGCTTCTGGAAGTTGGTAGACACTAGAAAAACAACTTATTATTTATGAAAGTCATTAGATCAATTCCTGATATACTTGAGAGAGAACAATAACATTTATTTTCTTAAAATTTAGGGGCATTTACCTCTACCAAAAATAGGTCATTCATATTATCCTTGTATTTTATTAACTACGATGAAAACTCAGAAGGAGTTTTATAACCAAATAACCTTAACATATGAAAAAACTAAAATTAATAGCAATCCTTTTTGGGAGTGCTTTGTTATTTATGTCCTGTGACAAAAAAGGACATAATGATCACGAACCCCCTCCTCCTACAGCAATGGCTCCACCAGTTCCTGTAAAAGCGCCAAGTATGATCATACCTGTACAAGAAGCAGAGGATATGTTTCATCGTTATAAAACAGAACAAGTCCCAGTTATTGAAAAAGCATTCAATATAGACGAAAATGGAAAATCTATTCCTGCAGATGATCCAAGATTTATAAGTGCTACAACCTCTATTACATTTGACATAAAAGAGCTTAAGCAATACTTAAAATTCATAGAACAAGAAGCAGATGACACAAAAACAGAAATCACTGGGCTAAGAGTATACTTTAGTCAATATCCAGATTATTCTAAATTGGGTGGCGGTAGAAATACTGTATTTTTAAATCCGCTAATGGAATATGGAGATAAAAATTCTTTAATAGATGATATATCGTTTGCTATTCGCTCTACAACAGTAAATGGAGTGACAACTAAAACAGCAGTTCCTGTATCAAAATGCTATAAAGAACCTAATACAAATAAATCGCTCACTGAAAATGAAGATGATACAACTATAATTATTGAAGATCAAAGTCTTTCTGGAAACAGAGGAGGATGGAGACCACCACCAGAAAATGATCCTAATGACTTTCAATAAAATATTTTAAAGTATACTGTTGTTTTTATGGACATTTTACAATATGTGATTTTTGCAGCAGAATTGCTGGCTGCCATAGCAGCAACAGTATATTATTATAAGTATAAACACACTCATTTAAAATGGTTATTACCTCTTTTATGGTATATTTTTATAAATGAACCTATTGCGCTCTCATACTACAAAATAACTAATAAATCTAATGCTATTTTTTATAATATATATGATTTTATTGTTTGTATTACGCTATTATGGCTCATTTATACTCAAGTCAAAAATTTAAAAAAGAAAAACTATATAAGGATTTTACAATACGTAAGTGTCATTGTATTTATAATTAACTTCATATCTATTAACCCACTAAAAGGTTCTACAGCTATTGCCTTTACAATATCTTCCATTTTAATTGTAGTTTCTTTACTTATAACATTTATTGATTTATTGAGTACTTATGAAATTATAGATGTTAAAAGAGATCTATTTTTATGGGTATGCTTTGGATTTTTAATATTTCATATATCATATCCCGTGATCTATTTTGTGAGAGATTATTTATACGTTAGAGATCACCAAGTAGATGTATATTCGGCATTACATCAATCTTTTTATACCATTCAAGTTATTACTACTGCACTTTGTTATTCGCTCATTGCTTTTGCATTTATGTGGTCCAATAAAAGAACTTCTTAATCTGAATGAATTTATTATACAACTTATCACCATCTTACTTAGATATTACAATAAAGTATTACAGATGGTTTTACAAAAAACAATGATATGATTAAAGAAGAATTCTTAATTATATCACTAGTATGTGTGACAATTTTATGTCTTCTATTATTTATAGCTACATTATTCTGTGCGATTGCATTATATTTTAGATTTGATAACAGATACAGGCATACTCCTTATTAATAATTGATGTTACGCACAGAATTATTAACTTGAGGCCGTTGCAAGGGCTTGTTTAAATTGGACACATTTTGTATCTTTTTCTATGGAACTAGTACAACACCCCACTTTAGCCGATAGTATTTGTAAATTGATAATAATTAAAGTCTGAATCACAGACATCAAAGACATCTTTACTAATGTCAATACCTAAATATTTTATATCTTGTAACATAAGGAAAAGGATTATAAAGAGCCAATCTATTTATTGGAAATTCAACAACTTGAAATCGAAGTCTAACGCTTCATAGAACTGAACGAATTTTACATAGAAAAGGGAAGGGATTATCAATGTTGACGAAATCTAGGTTTCTAGGTGGATAATAACCTTATTCTTCTCTTAGGTTCTTTATGATTTATATATCTAATTTAGCACTTTATAAACTTAAGCGGTGTATAAAACATAGCTAATAAGTGCTAAACCGAAGGTTTGTGCTTGTTTATAAAGACCGCCAAATTTTTAATTTGGCTTTTAAAAAGAGAAAAATTAAAAACAAAATATAAAAATTTGGCTCTGTGTTTATCTGAAAAGTTAGTGTCTTTTTACACGCTACGTTTCATACACAAGACTGTTACCCAACATTTACCAAAACCAACAAACTGAATTAAAATGAAAGAAAAAATTGAAATACCATTAAGTAAAAATAAATTGTTTTTAGGAATTGGAGGTTCGCTATTATTTGTAATTGCAGGAATTTGGTTGTTTTTAAATGCAGAAAGTTTTCAAGAACATTCATTTAGATTATTAAGAAATCCAATAGTTGTAAAAGGAATTGGAATTTTAAGTATTTTGTTTTTTGGTGCAACAGGAATTTTCGGAATTAAAAAACTGTTTGATAAAAAAGTTGGACTGACAATTGACTCAAACGGAATAACAGACAACTCAAACGCATCGAGTGTCGGACTAATTGAATGGAATGATATAACTGACATTATAACAAAGCAAGTTATGTCAACAAAATTTCTGCTAATTAACGTAGCGAATCCCGAAAAATATATTGGAAAAGCAAAAAGCGGAATGAAAGCCAAACTTATGCGTTCGAATATGAAAATGTACGGAACACCACTTTCGATTACTTCAAATACTTTAAAATATGATTTTGGAGAACTTGAGAACTTAATACAAACTGAGTTTGAACGAAATAAATGTCGAGTAGGTAAAGGGGAATCTCACCCCTAAACCTCTCACAGAACCGTACGTGATAGTCTCCCATCATACGGCTCTTCAAGACCGAAGCACCTACATATCCCTCGATGCTTCGCTGGTTTAACCAAATCATCCTCCGTAGAGTTGTAAGAATTAAA
>CALKZS010000145.1 GCA_938002835.1 uncultured Dokdonia sp.
CTTATAATACATACCTGAGCGATGTATTTGAGTACGTTACACTATTTTACAATACTTAAGATAGAATGATCCTTGCTTATCATTGCTCTTCTCTCTTTGATGGGCTTCATCGCAAGGCATTCTTTAAAAAATCAAGCTCAATTTTTTGTTGACCAATTACTTTTAATAGACGCTCTTCCTTAAGTTCTGCTTCGCTCTTTTTCGAAGTAGTCTTCTTTGAAAATAAAACCTCAGCTTCATTTAAAAACTCACGTTTCCATAAATTAACTTGTTGCACACTAATTTCAAAACGTTGTGCTATTTCCTTGGTTGTTGATCGCTCTTTGAGAGCCTCTAAGACAACTTTTGTCTTAAACTTTGATGTGAATTTTCTTCGTGTCATAATAGTAAATTTAAGTTTTTTGAGAACTTAACTTACTGCCCTAATTCTGGAGGAATGATCAAACTAACTCATACAAATTTTAGTGTTAATTATATAACCCTTTCTCCGAATTATATAATATAAAATACTAAGATTAAATGTAGTTTTGATTTCTGAAAACTTAAATCATAATCAGTGGGAGAAAAATCACATTTAAAAGGCAAGACTGAAGTAATTATATTTTTAGTAGCACTAGTTTTTGTGTTTTATATTTTAAAAACATTATTAGTTCCTTTAATACTAGCAGTTATATTGTCTGTTCTTATATTTCCAGTTCAAAAGTTTCTTGAAAAAAAATGGAAATGCAACAGACTATTTGCAACTGGGTTTTCTATATCTATCACATTTATTGTATCCGTATTATTATTGTTTACCCTAGGAACTCAACTCTCTATTTTTATCGAAAACAGTGATATTTATATATTAAAAATTACAGAATTATACAACGATACAATTATAATAGTTGAAGATGTGCTAAAAATTAAAAAAAGTCAATCAATTTTAAATGAAGATGTGAATTTTGGTAGTCTTATAAAAGATAATTTTGATAAAGTATCTGCTTTTGCTATTGGTTGGGGATCAGTGTTAAGTAATACATTATTAATTCCTATATATATGTTCTTTTTTTTATATTACAGAAGATTTTTTAGAAGTTTTGCTTATAGAATATTTAAAAATAGACCAAAATCTACCATAAATAAAATCATTCAGAAAATATATGAGATTCAGAGAAGTTATCTTTTAGGATTGGTAAAAGTTATGATTATTGTAGGGACATTAAATAGTATTGGACTCTTACTACTAGGTGTAGAGAACGCTATATTTTTTGGTTACTTTGCTGGAATATTACTTGTGATACCGTATGTAGGTATTATAGTGGGATCTCTTTTACCAGCACTTGTAGCTCTAGCTACTAAAGATAGTTATTTATATGCTATTGGAGTGATTGCTGTTTTTGGGTTTATTCAATTTATTGAAGGGTATTTTATCACACCAAAAGTTATAGGGTCTGATGTAAGTGTTAATTCTTTTATTGCTATCATAGCTTTACTATCTTTTGCTATGCTATGGGGTATTCCTGGGATGATAATTGCTTTACCAATGACTGCAACTTTAAAAATATTATTTGACAATTCATCAAGCCACAAAGCATTAGGGTTTATTATAGGTGAGCCAGAAGATAAATTCTTAAGAAGTAAAGCTAGGGCGAGATTAAAAAATTGGGGAAATCAAAAAAGTAACTCTTAAATCAACAGAATAACTCTTAAATTTATACTTTCTGAAAATTTATGAAAGTATTTATAAAATTTAATTTTAACGCTGTCTGTGCAAAAGTATTGCAAGAAAAGCTAGATGTATTAGGAGTAAAACACACTATATCAGGTTTTGGTGAAGTTGATTTTACTAAAGAACTAACTATTGAGAAAAGAGAGAAGCTCATTGAACTACTTGCTCCCTATGATATTGAGATAGTAGAAGATCATAAAAGTATTTTGGTGCAGAAAATAAAGGATACTATTATTGATATGGTTTACAATACAGATACAGAGATCACTATCAAGAGTTCTACTTATCTTTCGCAAAAGCTAGGGCATAGTTACGGTTATCTCGCAAATCTCTTTTCTGAAGTTACTTACACATCAATAGAAAATTTTATTATTCTTCAAAAAATAGAGTACACTAAGCATTTAATTCTTAATGAAAATCTAAGCTTAACTGAAATTGCTTTTAAACTCAACTATTCAAGTGTTGCACATCTGAGTACTCAATTCAAAAATACTACAGGTATAACTCCATCTGCTTTTCAACGCATTATTGCAAAACGAAAAGAATTAAATATATAATTATGAACGATAATTACACACATATTATTCTTGCAGATGATGATGAAGATGATAGACTATTCTTTGAAGATGCATTTGAAGAATTAAAAATGGCCACAAAAGTAAATACATACAATGATGGTGTATATTTAATGGACTACCTCAATAAAAAAGATGCTATTATACCCCATATACTTTTTCTTGATTTAAATATGCCTCGCAAGTCTGGAAAAGAATGTCTCATAGAGATAAAGAATAATGATCGTTTTAAAGATCTGGTAATAGCTATATATTCTACTTCGGCATCTGAAGAAGATATAGAAGACACCTTTGTTCAGGGTGCAAATATTTATATAAAAAAACCCAGTGACTTTAAAAAATTAAAAAAAATACTATCTAGTGTTGTTACTACAAACTGGCAATATCATACTAACGGACTCAACAGGAGTAACTTCCTTTTAAGACTTTAAGTTATGGCTTTTGTTAAAATATATAAATCTTCTTGGTTTGTAAAGGTCGTTTTTGTTGTGAGCCTTTTCTTAATACTTTTTGTCGCAGGTTTAGGCTACAAGCATATCACAGAAGTATCAGAATCACAAAGCCTTGTTTTAGAAACCTATGAAGTGAGCGTTGAGCTAGAAAAAATACTATCATACCTAAAAGATGCTGAGACGGGACAAAGAGGTTTTTTTATCACTCAAGACTCTATATACCTACAACCTTTCTTTAAAAGCAGACGCAAAATCAACAATACATTTGCAGAGCTAAAATCACTCACAAAAGCTAATCCAACGCAACAAGAAAATTTAAAACAACTCAATATTCTTATAGAAGATAGATTAGAAAATTTTGAGATTGCTAGCAAGTATGTTTTAAAAGATCAAACAGATCTTCAAAGATTTAAAAATGTCTTTTTTGATGGTAAACAAATTATGGATGCCATTAGAGAAAAGCTTAATTCAATGATTTCTTTGGAAAAAGAAAGCCTTAAAAAAAGAGAAGAGGCATATCAAAATGCCACGCGGTTTACACCTATATTCCTTTTTAGTATCATTATTTTTACACTACTGTTACTTTATTTAGCTTACGTAAAAATTAATAGCAACTTAGACCAACTTAAGCAAAAAAATCAACAATTACTCGTTTTTAAAGAGTCTACTAATCAATCTGAAATCATAAATAAACACGGAAGTTGGCGTTGGGATATTGAAGCAGATACTTTCCATTTTTCAGAGAACCTATTTAGATTACTAGGAGAAAAACCCAATTCTTTCGAACATACACCTGAAAACTTTAATCGTTTTGTTCATCCAGATGACCTAGACAAGTTATCAAAGCAGGTAGAACAAATGCGGGAAGATAAAGATCTTCCATTCATACACTATAGAGTGATTCATAAAGATGCATCAATACATTACTTAAAAGCATATGGAAAAAGTATTGTTAATTCAGAAGGTAAAACACAATTACTAGGTACTACAACAGATATAACAGATGAGATTGATTATCTCAACAAACTAGAACTACGTAACCAAGAGCTAGAACTCAACAATAAAGAGTTAGCAGCTTTTAACTATGTTGCCAGTCACGATTTACAAGAACCACTGCGTAAAATTCAAACATTTTTATCTAGGCTAGAAGATAAAGAAGCAATAAATTTTTCAGACTCTGGCAAAAAATATGTAGAGCGCATTCACGCAGCAGCTACGCGAATGCGTTTATTAATCGATGATCTGCTACAATATTCTAGAACAAATAAATCTGATGAAGTATTAATAAAAAGTAATATAAATACTATTCTGGAGGAGGCAAAACAAGATGTTGCTGAAACCATACTAAAAGAAAACGCTTCTATAAACGCTGCTCATTTTCCAGAAATGAAAGTTATACCATTTCAAATACAACAGCTATTTTCTAACTTACTAGGTAATTCACTAAAATACAGGTCTAAAGATAAAGACCCCGTGATTGATATAGCTTATGAGTCCGTATACAAAAAAAGTGACCAACGTCTCTTAAATGCATTAGATGAGAACTATCATAAAATAATATTTAAAGATAACGGCATAGGTTTTAAACAAGAATATGCAAAAAAAATATTTACACTATTTAGTAGACTTCACAATAAAGATGAATATAGTGGTACTGGTATAGGGTTATCTATTTGTAAAAAAATAACAGATAATCACACTGGATTCATTTTTGCCGAAAGCGCCCCTACAAAAGGAGCTATCTTTACTATATTCTTACCAAAGTAAGAATAAATAAAATTACAAATCGAGTTGTTATCTAAACCTTTTAGATAACAACTTTTTTATGTTAAAAAGCTACTAAAATTGAAATCCTGTAATAACTTCTAAAAATCCTATAACACAAAAGGAGACATTTCATCGCACCTTTGTATCAAACAAACAGGGCAATGAAAAAGACAACTTATAACTTAATATTATTCTTAGCTGGAATAAACATATTTACTAGTTGTGAGTATATAATAAAAAAGGATCGACACAGTACTAAGAAAACAGCATCTGTTAGAAATGACAAACTTAAAGCTAAATTATTAGTAAGGGCTACACAACAAAATCTAAATACAATTGCACTTTGCAGAATATTAGAAAATGTAAATACAGATCCAAAAACAAAAAATGCGATACATACTATAATAGACAAACAAGTAGAGATGTATGAAAATTTACAATCAATTGCTAAAGAAAACCTTGTACTGGTAGCAATAAGCCCTAAAATACAACCCGTTGATACAGAGGTATTAAAAAACGAAGAAGCTGCAAAAGATGATTTTTTATTAGAAATACAACAAAATTTAGATATTCAAAAAGATATTTTAGACTCTCTTACAACCACGTCTTCTAATAAAGATATAGTGTTAGAAGTTGCTAAAGACAGTGTAGAAAAGTTAAGGACAAGTATAGAAGTTACAGAATGTACTTTAGAGAATCTGAGGTAAAATTATTATAAATATTAATTCAACACAAACACAATGAGAAGTTTATTATACATTATTGCAGTCATACTAGTAATAGGATGGATATTTGGTTTCTTCGTTTATAGCGCAGGTGGACTTATACACATACTACTTGTAATAGCAATTATTGCAATACTGCTAAGATTAATCGGAGGATCAAGACTATAATTTAATATTAATTTAAAACAAATATTATGAACACACAAAACACAATTATCGGAATATTAGGAGGAATTGCAGTAGGAGCAATTGCAGGAATATTACTAGCTCCAGAAAAAGGAGAAGTAACAAGAAAAAAAATAGTCAATAAAGCTAAAGATGTAAAAAATAGTTTAGAGCAAAACGTAGATACTACAATAGAAAAAGTATCAGAAAATATAAAAACTTTCAAAAATGCAGGAAAAGAAATTGTAGAAAAAAGTAAAGTAGAACTAGCCAAAGTTCAACAAGAAATAGCATCATAATTAAATCTACACAGAGATGAAGGATACAGCAGCGCATATAGAAATACTTTGTAAAAAAGTAAAAGATTATACAAATACTAATGTGAGTTTATACAAACTAAAAGCTATAGATACTACAGCAGATATTGTATCTAGCATTGTAAGTAAGGCGTTGCTTATCCTTATAGTATCTACCTTTTTATTATTTTTAAATATAGGGCTAAGCCTTTACATAGGTAAGTTATTAGAATCTAATTATTTAGGATTTTTAATTACATCAAGTTTCTACTTATTGCTTGGAATAAGTTTTTACATTTTTAGAAAATCACTTGTAGAAAACTCTATTAGTAATTTAGTTATTAGAAAACTACATCCAGAAAATAATATTAATACAAATTTAATATCTAATGAAAAAGCTTGTGAGTAGAGAGAGAAAAAAAATACTTAATGAAATACAAGCACTAGAACACAAACAATCTATACAGTTTTCAAGTGTTAAAGATCAATTTAGAATCACTTCTAAAAGTTTAAAACCTTCGGAAATTATCACAAAAACAGTTCTAGACTTATATCAAGAGCCAAGATTACAAGGATCTGTAGGTGGTTCGATAATAAGCCTTATCACAGGGCTCATTTCGCGCAAAGCGATAGTAGGAAAATCAAATTCTACTTTTAAATCACTACTAGGCTACATTGTTCAATATGTTACAACAAAAATAGTTGCAACGAAGATTAATCAAAAAAAAGAAAGTGTTTGATAGAGATTCTGATTTGATAAATAAATTAACACAATAAAAAAGACCATAAAAAGTATTATAATGAATTTTGAAAACGCATTTAACAAAATAATAGAAAAACTAACCTCTTGGTTAGACATCATTGTGGTTAATTTACCTAATATGGTAATAGCCATAGTGGTTTTTACACTAGTCATTATATTGTCTAGATATACTAATACTTTTACACAGCGATTACTCAAAAAAACTTCGTTGCAATTATCAATGCGTAGAGTTATAGCAAAATTTGCATCAATAGTAGTAGTAGCTATTGGATTTTTCTTAATACTTGGCGTACTTAACTTAAGTAAAACATTAAACACCATTTTAGCAGGTGCGGGAGTAATGGGTCTAGCAGTAGGTCTAGCTCTACAAAGTGCACTAGCAAATACCTACTCTGGAATCGTTTTATCTTACATAAAAAATATTAAAATAGGAGATTGGATAAAATCGAATGGATACGAAGGAGAGATAGTTGATGTAAATTTTAGATCAATAACTTTAAAACAAAAAGATAATAATTTGGTGTATATACCTAATAAAGTAGTTATTGAAAATCCTATTAAAAACTTTTCATCTACACCTAAATCAAGAGTAATACTTGAGAATGGAGTAGCTTACGATTCTAATCTAGAAAATGTAAAAAACCTCACTATAAATCTAATTATAGATAATTTTGAAGTCCCTAAAAATGAAGAAGACGTACTATTTCTTTATAAAGGATTTGGAAATAGCGATATAACTTATGAGATTAGATTCTGGATTAATTCATACTCGGCTCTTGAAGTTGCAAAGGCAAAAAGTAAAGCAATAATGCTCATTAAAAAAGCATATACAAAAGCTAATATTGAAATTCCTTTCCCAATAAGAACATTAAATATAGGAAATCAATTAGGCAAATCTATATCTCAAAAAGCAAGAAAAGAAATAATCTTTAATTAAAAACTATGAACTACTTAAATAAAAAACAAGAAGAAATAGAACCAGTTGTAAACGAGTTAAATATACTGCTTGCAGACTACCATATTTATTATCAAAATTTAAGAACATTCCATTGGAATATTCTAGGAAAAAACTTTTTTGACCTACATATAAAATTTGAAGAACTTTATAACGATGCAAGACTAAAAATAGATGAAATAGCAGAACGAATTTTAACACTTAGATTTCACCCTTTAAGCAAAGTGAGTCATTATCTAAACATTAGTAATATTAAAGAAGTTGAAATACTTACAGAAGACACAGCTATGGTTTCTTCTATTCTAGAAAACCATAAAAAACTTCTTAAGCAAATGTCTAATGTACTTAAAACTTCACAAAAAATAAATGATGAGGGAACAATAGATCTCATTGGAGGTTATATAGGTGAGCTAGAAAAAGAAAGCTGGATGCTTAATGCTTGGAGTCATAAAACTGATGACAAACTATACACTAGTAAAATACCTATAAAAAATTAAAATTTATATGTACACGCTTTCGCGGAAGCGTGACTTACCTCATACTTACAAGTAACGTGATATTTTAAATATCACGTTTTTTTATACACTATATTCTGATTGACTCAAAATAACAAATAAACAAACCCTTAGAATACTTGTGTGGAAATTCTATAAAACACATAAAAAAATGTATAACACATAAGTCTACATACTTTCAGATATTTGTAATGAACTTAATAACAAAATAAATTATGAAACATACAAAAATCCTAATGATAATACTGGCAATTTTTGCCATTTCAACAGCTAGTTGTCGTGAAAAAACAACGGCAGAGAAAGCAGGAAACGCTATTGAGGAAGGAATAGAAGAAGTGGGTGATGAAATAGATGATGCTACCAAATAATATCCATCACTCATTTACACACAATTGCTAATTTAAAAATAAATAAAAATGAAAAATATAATTAAAACCACAGCATTAACTCTATTAATGACTGGAGTAGCGGGAGCACAAACTTTAATAAATGAAAGAACTACCACAAAAAAAGAAATATTTAAATTAACAGATTCTGAAGTCGTAGTAGTAAAAACTATCGATCACCAGATACATCAACTTGTATTTGATCCAGCAGACGAAGGCAAAACAAATCAAAAATTAACTGAATCTCCTGTATACGTAGACAAAAAAATTTATATTGATAATAATAACGATGGTGTTTATGATAAAGAGGTACAGATATCTTACATAAAAGAAGAGGAAGAAAAAAATCAATTAGAATATGTTCCCACCGAAGATGGAGTTCTTATCACCACATCAAACAACACATCAAAACTCATTAATGAAGAAGGAATGTATGAGGTTGAAATTGAGGATCTAGAGGATGTAACAATACTAGTAGAAGATATCTCAGAATTAATAATAGACTAATATAATAAATAACTAAATAACAGATGAAGACATTTTTTACAAGTATAGTGGTAATTTTTGCATTTACATTCTCGACACAAGCTCAGGATATATCAAAGAATGCAATAGGACTAAGAATAGGAGATAGTGACGGTCTTGGGGCGGAGGTCTCATACCAACGTCATCTTAAAGACAATAATAGATTAGAATTAGATTTAGGATGGAGAGATAGTAACAATGTAGAAGCTTTTAAACTTGTAGGGCTCTATCAATGGATAATGAATATAGATGGAGGCTTTAATTGGTTTATAGGTGCTGGAGGTGGTATAGGTGCTTTTGATGCTGGAGAAGTTGATGGAATATATGCACTCATAGCTGGAGACATAGGAATAGAATATAATTTTAACATCCCCCTTATATTATCTCTTGACTTTAGACCAGAGTTCGGTTTTAATGATGATTTTAGTGATGATGTAAACCTTGACATTGCTCTTGGAATACGATACCAATTTTAATAAATTAAAATAAAGTAAGATGAAAAAAATAGTATTAATTTTGAATATAGTTCTATCAATAATCCTTTTATCTTGTGTAAACAACGATCCCAACAAGAAACAAAATATGGATATTCAAGATGATAATATTATTCAATCAAATAACATTACTTTTAATTATCCCATTTTTGAAGAAGTGTATGTACCCATATATTCAGATATATATAATCATAAAAGAGATTACCAAGTAGCCTTGACTGCTACTCTAAGTATAAGAAATACCAGCTCTTCAGACACATTATTTGTTCAAAAAGTAGATTATTACAATACTAATGGAGAATTAGTTAGAAAATATCTAGAAGATGCAATATTCTTAAGACCGCTAGAAACGATAGAATATGTGATCGAAAAAGAAGATAATGAAGGAGGAAGTGGGGCAAATTTCTTAATTAATTGGGGAGCAAACAAAAAAATTAAACCCTTATTTCAATCTGTAATGATTGGGGAGATAGGTAATTTGTCATTTGCTTTTAAAACAGATGGTATAACAACAAATAGTAATTAAAAAAGTGGTTTCTTTACAGGTAAATAACTATTAAAAGTTTACATTATGAATGCTAAGCCTACTCTAATTTGCATACCTGACATAAGCGGCTTTACCAAATTTATGAGTGAGGTTGATATCGAATTGAGTTCACTAGTGATCCCATTGTTATTAAACAAAATCATTTACTCAAATAATTTAGGCCTTCAAGTCTCAGAAATTGAGGGTGATGCCGTCTTATTCTATAGAACTGGACCACTCCCCGCTTTTGAAGACTTGATAGATCAATGTAAACTATTTTATACTGATTTTTATAGTCAACTAAAAAAACTCAAAAAAGACTTTAAAGATCACAAACATAATCACCTCATCCCAGACATTTTAGGATTAAAAATTATTTTGCATTACGGTGAAGAAATAGGTGCTGTTCAAATTGGGCAGAATATAAAATTGATGGGGGAAGATGTTATTATTGCCCACAGACTACTCAAAAATGACATTGCAAGCGATGAATACTTATTACTTTCCGAAAATTTAATCAATGAATATAAAGAAAGTATAATAGATCAAAATTTTGAATGGGGAACACTTAAGGAGGGTGATGATCAGTACAGACACCTTGGAGCTATAAATTATAGATATATAGATCTCAAACCATTAATATAATCCATATTAATAATCACATTTGCTCAACAAAGTAATGATAGATATCACTTTGGATTAGGAGATATTTATAATAAAAAGAGTCCAAAGAATAGAATTGCAAGTATTAGTGCAATACTAATTTATAAAGATTGAAAACGAAAGTTAAAAAGATGTTTAAAATAATTTAAGCATCTTTTTTTTATAAACTCATTTCATTATAAAAATTTAACTACACTACTCATATAGTACATATATCATAAAAAATAGTTAAACATTATTATATAATAGTAATACTATTATATTTTTGTGCTATGGAACAACTCAAAATTCAAATACTCATTAATCCTGCGCTATATGTGCGCAATCCTGAGTCTACAGATCTAGGACGAAAAATTGTGAGTGCGAGTATAGAAATGATAGACGATTTAGGTTTTGAAACATTTACATTTAAGAAGCTTGGCACAACTATAGGCTCTAATGAAAGCTCCATCTATCGTTATTTTGAAAGTAAACACGCTTTGTTAGTCTATTTAGTTAGCTGGTATTGGAGCTGGATAGAGTATAAATTGGTATTTCTTACTACAAATATTTCAGATAGTGAAGCAAAGTTGCTCAATGCTATTGAACTCATCACCAAAGATGTTACTCAAGACAGCACTTTTTCTTTTATAAATGAAGTGACATTGCATCGCATCATTGTTTCAGAATCATCTAAGGCATATCACACAAAAGATATTGACAAAGAAAATGCTAAAGGCTTTTACAAAACCTATAAACGAGTTGTACAACGCATAAGTGATATCGTTCTAGAGATTAATCAAGCCTATGCTTTTCCGCATATGTTAATCTCTACGGTAATTGAAGGAGCTCACCACCAGAGATATTTTTCAGAACATTTACCATCGCTCACAAATAAAGAAGAAGGTCAAAATACCATTGTAAAGTTTTATACAGACTTAGTATTTAGAGCTATTAAATTAAAAAACTAGCCTAAATACTGGCTATCATAAAAAGGATTGTTGATTATGAAAGAAATGACACCGTGGCAACGCTTTGTGAATATGCTACAATTAGATAGAAGAGATTTAAGACAAATCTTATTTTATGCAATTTTTGCAGGCCTTGTAGCACTCACACTTCCCCTAGGAATACAGGCAATTATTAACTTAATACAAGGAGCACAAGTAAGCACCTCTTGGATTGTCTTGGTAATTCTAGTAACACTGGGAGTAGCCTTTCAAGGAATATTGCAATTGATGCAAGTCCGCATTCTGGAAAACATACAACAAAAAATATTTACCCGATCTTCATTTGAATTTGCATATCGTTTTCCTAAACTAAAAATGAGTGAATTATATGATCAATATCCTCCAGAACTTGCTAATCGCTTTTTTGACACATTAACGGTACAAAAAGGATTATCTAAAATTCTTTTAGATTTTCCAGCCGCAATACTTCAAATATTATTTGGGTTAATGCTACTTTCATTTTACCATCCCTTCTTTATCATTTATGGTTTTCTATTATTAATACTTGTTTATCTAGTCTTTAAGTTTACTGCAAAAAAGGGATTAGAAACCAGTCTTGCAGAGTCTAAAGGAAAATACAAGGTAGCGCACTGGCTACAGGAGGTTGCAAGATCGCTAGTGAGTTTTAAACTTTCTGGAAGAACCTCTCTTGCAATGGAACGTAATAACAACTTGACAGAAGAATATCTAAAAGCTAGAGAGAGTCACTTTAAAGTACTTGTTATACAGTTTATACAAATGATAGGTTTTAAAGTTCTAGTAACAGCAGGACTACTTATTATAGGAGGTCTCTTGGTATTAAACCAACAGATGAATATAGGTCAGTTTGTCGCTGCAGAAATCATTATTCTTCTTGTGATAAGTTCTGTCGAAAAATTAATTACTGGACTTGAGAGTTTTTATGATGTGTTAACCTCCCTAGAAAAGATAGGTCAAGTAGTAGATAAAGAATTAGAATCTCAAAAGGGTGCAGATCCTTTTGACACCAATAATGATTTACACATTCAGATTGATAGTGTCACATATACCACTCCAGATACTGGAAACATACTCACAAACATACACCTAGATATTAAAAGTAAAGATCGCATACTAGTAGATGGATTATCAGGTTCTGGAAAAACCACCTTACTTAAATTACTCTCAGGGATAATACCACCTTCAAAAGGAGTCATCTATGTAAATGATGTCTCTTTTAAAGGAATGAAAATTAATGCCTTTAGATCTAAAATAGGTCAAGTATTACCCGAACAAAACCCTTTTGAAGGAACGATTTTAGAGAATATCACTTTTGGACAACAAGACATCAGTATAGAAAGAATTCGTCACGTATTAAAAATTGTTGGTCTACAAGATTTTGTTCGTAGTCAAGTAAATGGTTTACAAACAGTACTATTTCCAGAAGGGAGACAGATACCACACACGATTTCAAAACGCATATTACTTGCTAGATCTATTGTGCACAAGCCTAAGTTATTACTTCTTAAAGATGCCCTAGAGCATTTTGAAAGAGAAGAAGCTAGATCAATAATACAATACTTAGTTCACCCCGATCGACCTTGGGCTTTAGTTGTTGCTAGTAATTCAAAAGAATGGAAAACCACCTGTAATACCTATATAAAGGTTAATGCAGGTAAAATCGTTTCAAAAAAATAAAAAACAATGCTCAATATTACTAATAATCAAGTAGATAAGAAAGAAGCGGTTGAGAAGTATTCCGCTTTCGCGAAAGCGCATAAAACCAAACACTTTAAATATTTTAATAGATTCTTACTCACCTTTGCTATTGTAGGGATTGTGATTCTCTTTTTACCGTGGACACAGAATGTAAATGGAAACGGCTATGTCACGACACTTACGCCTGACCAACGCCCCCAAACCATACAATCTCCCATCCCAGGCAGAGTGGAAGAATGGTTTGTAAGAGAAGGAGATTACGTACAAAAAGGAGATACCATTTTACGTATTTCTGAAATAAAAAATGAGTATCAAGACCCACTTCTTGCCGAACGAACAAGACAGCAACGTGATGCAAAAAGTAATGCGGTAGGCTCTTACAGATCAAAAGTAACAGCTTTAGAAAATCAACTATTTGCCTTACAAAATGAACGTGATTTGAAGTTAGAACAAGCGGCAAATAAACTTGAACAGGCTCACTTAAAAGTAAAAAGTGATAGTATAGATCTCGTGGCAGCTACCACAAACAGAGATATTGCCAAAAGACAACTAGAGCGAACAGTTACCTTACAAGAAGAAGGTTTAAAATCTAAAGTAGATGTAGAAACAAAACGTCTAAAATTTCAAGAAACCGAAGCAAAACTCATCTCACAACAAAACAAGTTATTAGCTAGTAAAAACAATGTACTCAACGCTACTATAGATATCTCAAGAACCTCTGCAACTTATGCAGAAAAAATAAGCAAGGCGCAAAGTGATAAGTTTAGTGCCTCTAGTGCTCAATTTGATACCGAAGCGCAGGTGAGTAAATTGAATAATGCGAGTACCAATTATGAGTTGCGAAGTGCTTTACTATATGTGACGGCACCTCAAAATGGATACATCAATAAAGCGATAAAAACAGGAATAGGAGAAACTTTTAAAGAAGGAGAACAACTTGTAGGGATTATGCCTTCAGATTATGAACTTGCTGTAGAAACCTTTGTAGAGCCCATAGATTTACCTCTCATACATAAAGGAGAAAAAATACGAGTACAGTTTGACGGATGGCCAGCTATTGTATTTTCTGGATGGCCAGATGCTTCTTTTGGGACTTTTGCAGGAGATGTCGTTGCTGTAGAAACCTTTATAAGCCATAATGGTAAGTTTAGAGTACTTATTGCTCCAGATGCGCAAGGAGAACCCTGGCCACAAAATGTGCGTGTAGGTTCTGGAGCAAAAACAATTGCACTTCTTAATGATGTACCTATCTGGTATGAGCTATGGCGTAGATTGAATGGTTTCCCTCCTAATTATTACATCCCTGACACTACAAAAACTCAACAAAAAACAAAAAAATGAGCAATTACCTAAAAATAATTTTGCTGTGTTTACTATGCGTTTTTGTTCAAAAAATGAATGGACAAACGGTCTCAAATAGATTAGAAAGCACCTTGTCTTTTGAAGAATATTTGGGGTATGTAAAACAACATCACCCACTCATTAAACAAGCAAATCTGGTACTGAGTACTGGAGAAGCAAATTTATTAAAAGCCAGAGGTGGTTTTGATCCAAAAATAGAAGTAGACTTTGACCGTAAACGATTTAAGGATATAGAATACTACAATCAACTCAATGCTACCTTTAAAATACCTACTTGGTATGGTGTCGAGTTTAAAGGAAATTTTGAACAAAACTCTGGAGAGTTTTTAAATCCTAGTTTAGATGTTCCAGAAGATGGACTGTATAGTGCCGGTGTTTCTTTTTCACTAGCCAAAGGATTCCTTATTAATGAACGTATGGCTACGCTCAAAAAAGCACGCTTTTTTGTACAACAAACACAAGCAGATAAGAATGTGCTTGTCAATAACTTAATTTATGAGGCAAGTCTTGCTTATTTTAAGTGGGTAGAAGCCGAAAATAAAAAAAACATCTATAATACTTTTTTAGAAAATGCAACAACAAGACTAGAAGGAGTCACAAGAAGTGTACAAGAAGGTGATAAAGCAGCCATAGATATTACAGAAGCGCGCATTACAACAGAAACTAGACGCCTTGCATTAGAAGCAGCAACCCTTAATGCTCAAAAAGCACAACTAGCTGCAAGTAATTTTTTATGGTTAAATGGTATCCCTCTAGAAATACAAGAAGGTATTGTTCCCACATTACCTAAGACTTCTACACTAGAGAGTGTACTTATACTTACTGATATTACAAACACTGCTGTCATTGTTGAAAATCATCCAAAACTAGCTAGCCTAGATGCAAAAATAGAAAGCTTAGAAGTAGATCAATTCTTAAAGAAAAACAAGCTATTACCTAAGGTAAATTTGCAATACAATTTTCTTTCAGAAACGCCAGATCAACTAGATACATTTGACACTGCAAATTATAAAGCCTTTGTAGATATTAGTTTACCCATCTTCTTTAGAAAAGAACGAGGTGACTTTAAGCTTGCTCGTCTAAAAGTACAAGATGCGATATATGACCGTACGGCTACCACACTTGCTATTACTAATAAAATAGAAGCTGCAAGGGCAGAAATTACTTCGCTAGACACTCAAAACAATCTTATAGAAACCATTATTAAAGATTATGAAACAATGGTTGCAGCAGAAGAGCGTAAATTTTACCTAGGAGAGAGTTCATTATTTTTAATTAACTCACGAGAACAAAAATTAATTGATGCTCGATTAAAAGAAAACACACTAGTGATTAAGGAGCTTAAAGCACAGGCAACATTATATAATGCCGCTGGCTTATAAAAGTCATTTAAAGTATTGCTCTAAAGATCTTGAGGCAGCATCATACCCTATTTGATAGATACGGTCTGTTTGTCCCGTTTTAAAAAGCCCAAAAGATTCTAATGACTCTGAGCTAAATACCAGCTTACAGTCTTTAAATTTTTGAACAGAATTATTATGCATCATAAGTTGTAGTGCACGGTCTGCAACATTATAAGAATGTTTAAAATCTTTAACCGTTAATGTTTTAAGTGGGCATACATAACTCCCATATATCTCTTCTGTATCTTCTTGTAAAGGTGTCACTGGAAAATTATCAAGCACTCCTCCATCTGCATACAAAGAACCTTCTATGCCTACAGGTGTAAAAATACCTGGCACAGCGGCACTTGCAAGAATAGCGGGTATAATCAATCCTTTATCAAAAACACGAGACTCCCCTTTTACTAAATCTGTAGTTGTCACTTTTAAAGTTTTGTCTAAGCTCTCAAAAGTATTTTTAGGAAAATAGGAGGATAAAAACTTTTCAAAACGCTCTGAGTCTATAAACCCCGCCTTACGGCGTGCAAAATAAGACACCGAAAAAAGTTTTATGTTTTTAAAAACCTCTAAAATAGTTTCTGGAGAATGTCCCGCTGCATACAACGCCCCTACTACCGCTCCTGCGCTTGCTCCAGAGAGAACATCAGGATATAGGTCAAACGCTTCCATTGCTTTGAGTATCCCAGCGTGTGCAGCACCACGATGTCCACCTCCAGATAAGACAATGCCTACTTTATGTTTCATTTTTTAAAATTTAACATCTCCGAAAATATAAAATTGATTTGATTGTTTTTAGTTTACCTATTACTATTTAAATGGTTTTTATGTATCTAGCTTTAATCCTTACATAAAATCTGTACAATATTTTTAAAAAATGAATGTGCGTTACAAAACCCACAATTAATTGTTTTTTTAGGAAAACAAGTGACAAAACACTAATATGAGGTAACGAGAAAAAATGTTTACTTGTTTTGTGGAGTGGTCGTTGGCATACATATGAAAAAAGCATATTTCTTTTTATTTTATCAATTGCTAGTTTGAACTGTAAAGGTCAAACTAATAATTTATTGGACACTACCCTGACTTCTCTTGTTCTTTCTCTTTTTTTCTATAGTCTTTTAATAATTCAATAAGGAATATTTTTGTTTTAGTAACTAATGAACCATCATTAATTTCAACAGTTTGTAATACGGTATCATCTATCATACACATTGTTCTGTCTAATGACTTATTCTTAGTTTGAAATAATATAAAAGTTGTATCACTACCAAAACCTTCAGAAATGAGTTTGTAAGTAGATGTTTTATCTTCTTCATATTCTCTATTTATAACTACTTCTCCAAAATTATCTCTAATTTTTGCAGGAACAAATGTTTTGTTAGTCCCGCTATGGCTTTTATGACGTATCAATGCTGTCTGAGCTATAGATTTACTACTTATAAAAATGAATATTATATATATATATTTCATTATGGTGGTTTTAATAAACTGAATCTTTATTATTCAATATTAATTACTTTTTCTGTTTTTGAAAAATGATAATGAGTGAAACGTTCTTCTCGTTGAGTAAAGTACATCTTTAAATGCTTTACAACTCTTAAATTTGCTTAATGAGTTTAAAAAATGATATGTCTAATTTAAAACTGATTTCTATAAGATGGCTATCACTTTTTGTAATACTATTAATGCTATGCATTCCTTTTGAGTACAACTATATTAAAATTAATATATTAACATCTTTATTTGAGTTTATAATAGGGTATATAGCACCCTTCTTTTTAGAAGACACTTCTCAGTATACATTAGGTTTTCAGTCTGATGCTACAGGTCTTTATATGAATATTTTTGTTGTTTGGCTTGTTTCTGGAATCCTTTCTTATTGCTGGTTAATCATAGAGAAAAGAATACATAAGATTAATACAAATGACAAGCTATATTATGTTCTCGTGATATTTATCTCTTATTATCTCGCTTTATTTTTTTTAATATATGGATTTAATAAAATCTTTAAGTTTCAATTTTATGATGCGCATCCAAACACATTATTTACACCTGTTGGACAGCTCACGAAAGACTTTTTATATTGTACATCAATAGGTAGTTCTCGACTTTATAATATAATTACAGGATGTGTTGAAGTTGTTGTTGCATTATGTTTACTTTTAAAAAAAACAAGGACTTTTGGAAGTGTTTTGGGCTTTCTTACAATGTGCCACATTGTGTTAATTAATTTCTCTTTTGACATTAATGTAAAG
>CALKZS010000146.1 GCA_938002835.1 uncultured Dokdonia sp.
TAAAATGCAAGATGATGCTGTAAAACATAATTAAACGTATACATTAATTTAACATACCTATTTTAAAAAAAGTGCTTTTATTATAATAAAAAGTGCTTTTTTTAGGCTTAGCTCAGTCCCTGAAAGGGATTTTCTACAAATAAGATTTTCTTAAGTAAATGTTAATTTATTGTAAAGAATCTCTAAAAAAACCACGGCTTTGATAACGTTAAACTAACGCTTTTATTACAGTTCTTTAATTGTGTAATAACACATTGTTTGCAAAGAGTTAGTTTCTTTGCGGCAACAAATTAAAACGAAATAATGAGACATTTTTTACTATTATTACTTCTCTTTACCAGTGTGTTAGCTCAGGCTCAAGACACAGGGTCAGTATCTGGAAAACTTACTGATAAAGACTATAATAATGAACCATTAGCTTTTGCTAATGTATTGATTAAAGGCACCACAAAAGGAACAACTTCTGATTTTGATGGGCTTTACGAAATCTCAGGATTAGACGCAGGTACATATACTGTGCAAATTAGTTTTGTAGGTTACGAAACGCAAGAAAAAACAATTACAATTACTGCAGGACAAACTACAAAATTAAATGTCGTAATGTCTGCAAGTGCAGCGTCTTTAGATGAGATCGTTATTACAACTACAAAAACGAGAGAAAGTGAAAGTGCTTTGTTATTAGAGCAGCAAAATGCAGTAGAGATCAAAGAAAGTATAGGTGCAGATCAACTTGCAAAATTGGGAGTTTCTAATGCTTCTGTTGCGACAACCAAAATATCAGGAGTGTCTAAATCTAGCGGTTCTGGGCAAGTTTATGTAAGAGGTTTAGGAGACCGCTACCTAACTACAACCTTAAATGGGTTACCTGTACCTTCTGATAATATCGACAAGAAAAATATCGACCTTGCACTATTTCCATCAAGTTTTGTGCAAAATGTTTCTATTAGTAAAACATTTTCACCTCTAAATTCTGCCGATCAAGCCTCTGGAAATATTAACATATTAACTAAAGACGCAGGTTCTAAATCTTTTGGTATTAATTTTAGCGGTGGCATAAATAGTAATGTTGGTGATGAATTTAATAACTTTAAAGTAAGTCCTAATAATGCCGATGTTAATTTAGGTATCTACTCTAGAAGATTTCAAGTAAGCCAATTGCCCAATGCGATTACACAACAGGCATGGGATCCTACTACATTATCTACGCCTGTAAATTATTCTTTTGGTTTTCATGCAGGAGGTGCTTTAGATAATGCACGTAAGCTTAAAGCCTACGTAACAGGAGGACAGTCTGTGTCAAATGAATATCAAGATATTACTTTCTTAGAGTTTGATAGAGGATCATTAAGAGATTCTATACCCGATGGTGAAGGTTGGAGAAGAACTGTAAGTACCAGAGGTATGGCGCTTGCAGAATATAAAATTAATAGCGACCACAAATTAAAATTTAATACATTACTTGTAAATAAAGTTGTTGAAGAAACTGTAGAAGGTGGTAGAGAAGGTAACGCTATTGTTTTTGAGGAGTTAGACACAGAAGAGGATGGTTCTCAATTTATAAGAGACCAAAACATTAAAAATACATTATTATCTGTTACACAATTGATAGGTAGACATCAATTATCAGAGAATAACACCTTAGACTGGGCAGCTGGTTTTAATTACGTTGAAGCGAACGAACCAAATCGTATTAGAAATGAGATTAACATTTTGAATGACGATCCAAGAACACCTGAAAATGAAGAAGACGTTATTGAATTAGGGTTTACGGGTGGTTTTCAGCAGCGTAAATCTGCTCAAGAGATTTCTGATGAAGAAATAAATGCTAAAATTAAAGACCAGATCATCCTTAAGCAAAATCTCGAAGGCGATGATATTTACAAGGTGATTTTCGGAGCTAATTTTAGAAATAAGAAACGTAACTTTAGATCACAATTTTTAGGTGTTGAAGAGGCTTTTACAGGTGCTATAAACCCTAGGTCTATAGACGAGATTTCTGGGATTTTTACACAGCAAAATTTCGATAATGGTACATTAAGTTTTAATGTGATACCGCAAGACCGTTATAAAGGAGATTTATCTTCTTATGCTGGTTTTGCAGACTTTATAGCGACTTTCGAAAAATTTACTGCAGAAGTGGGACTACGTTATCAAAGGGATGAAATAGATGTAATTTTTAATGTTGGTAACTTTGTTAACCCTATAACTGGTGCACCTAGAGTTGGTACTTCTAATCAAGAATACAATAGAGTGTATCCTGCGGTTAACTTTAAATACGACTTTACGGATAAACTCGCAGTAAGATTGGCGGGTAGTACAAGCCAAACATTACCAGAATTTAAGGAAATAGCTCCTTTTGAATATGTGTCGCCTCAAAATCAAATCTCTAGAGGTAATCCAGATATTGTAGCGTCTAAAAACTTAAATGTTGATCTTAAGTTTGAGTTTTTCCCAGGAGATGATGAGCTTTTATCTTTAACAGGTTTCTATAAACGTATAGAAGACCCTATTAACAGAGCACAACAAACAGGATCGGCTGGTATATTCTCTTATTTTAATACAGGAGACGAAGCAACAATTATAGGAGCAGAAGTAGAAGGTAGAATACACCTTGTTAAAACACAAGACTCTTTACCAAGCTTAAAACTTTCAGGAAACTTATCTTATATAAACCACAAGCAAGACCTAAAAGAAGTAAGGGACACGTCTGGAAACTTAATTAGAACATTTAGATACGGCGGTGTAACCGAAACAGGTCTTGAAGGTGCATCAGATTGGGTGAGTAACCTATCCTTAACTTATGATACTGGAGGCGATTATCCTTACGTGTTTACTTTATCTGGTAATTATGCTTCCGATAAAATATTTTCTCTAGGATCACCTAGAAACCAATCGATGCCAGAAATTGAGTTTAACGGTGAGATTGTAGAGCGAGGCGTTGTAACACTAGATTTTATTTTAAACAAAACCTTTAACGACCATTGGTCTGCAAGTTTGAGAGCCAAAAATTTATTAAACCCTGAAATTAGAAGAACACAGTTTGTGAGAAACCTTGTATCTGGAGAAGAATCTAACAGAACAGTATTATCTTATACTACTGGAGTTGTATCTACCTTTAGTATTAACTATAAATTTTAACAAAAATAAATATACACATCTTAAAATTAAATATTATGAGAAAGTTTAGAAACTTTTTAGCAGTGACAGTACTAGCAAGTGCTTTTTTTACATCGTGTAGTGACGATGATGGCATCGGGATAGAACTTCCAGATGACACATCTGCTACTACGCTAACAGGTACTATATCTAATAATTTAACATTAGACCCAGCTTTACAATACACTATAAACGGAAATGTTTTAGTAGCTAGCGGCGCAAGATTAACAATACCAGCGGGTACACAAATTGTATCTAACGTAGGTTCTGCAAACTATTTAGCGGTATTACAAGGCGGAAGCATAGATATACAAGGAACAGCAGATAATCCTGTTGTAATGCGATCTAATGGAACTGCTGGTTCTTGGGGAGGTCTACTACTATGTGGTAATGCTGCAACTACAGAAGGGACTAATGCTACTGCTGAAGTAGGAGGTTTAACCTATGGCGGAACAAACGATGCAGACAGTTCTGGTAACATAGATTATTTAATATTAAGAGATGCAGGAGCACAAATTAACTCAGATTCTCAATTTAATGGTTTAACACTTTATGCTGTCGGTTCTCAAACTACAATAGATAATGTTGCTATTATAAATGGTACAGATGATGGTGTAGAATTCTTTGGAGGAACTGTAAATGTAAATAACCTTTATTTAGAGAACAACGAAGATGATGCTGTAGATTGGACAGAAGGATGGAGTGGTACTTTAACAAACACTTTAGTGTCTAACAACATTTCTAATTTCTCTACTGCAATCGAAGCAGACGGTGTAAATAATAACCCAAGACTTGTTAACTTTACTGCTATCTCTTCTACAGGAGGAAACGGAATCCAAATAAAAAACAACTCTGGAGCCACCATAGAAGGTTTAACATTAACAGGTTTCGATATATCTTTCGATTTTAGAGATGCTGCGCCAGTATCTAACTTAATCATCGATGGTGAAGATGCAGATATAGCTGACGATGCTGTTTTTGCAAGTTCTCCTGTAAATGCAAGTTTATTTGCATGGGCTACAGGTGCTCAAATAGGAAGCCAGTTACCAGCGAACATCACAGGTAACTTAACATTAGATGCATCAATAAATTATACTGTTGCAGGTCCTGTATTAGTAAACAGTGGTGCTACTTTAACAATACCAGCTGGAACTACAATAACTTCTAACTCAGGTACTGCAAATTACATTGCTGTATTGCAAGGTGCTACTATCAATATTAATGGTACAGCTGCAAGCCCTGTTCAAATGGTTTCTGCAGACGGTAACGCTTGGGGTGGTTTAATCGTATGTGGTAATGCTACAACGACAGAAGGCATCAATGCAATAGCTGAAGTTGGTGGTTTATCTTACGGAGGTACTAACAATGCAGACGATTCAGGTAACATTAACTATCTTATCTTAAGAAATACAGGAGCACAAATTAATGCAGATTCTCAGTTTAATGGTTTAACACTTTATGCTGTAGGTTCTGAAACAAGCATCCAAAACGTAGCTGTAATAGGTGGAGCAGACGATGGTGTAGAGTTCTTTGGAGGAACTGTAAACCTTACTAACTTTTACGCTGAAAACTTAGAAGATGATTCTGTAGATTGGACTGAAGGTTGGAATGGTACTTTAACAAACACATTCGTTAACTTGACTATAAATGGTTTTTCTACAGCAATCGAAGCAGACGGTGTAAACAACAACCCTAGATTAGTTAACTTTACAGCAGTATCTTCTACAGGAGGAACTGGTATACAAATTAAAAATGCTTCAGGAGCTACAATAGAAGGTTTAACATTAACTGGATTCGATACTCAATTCGATTTTAGAGACAATGCACCAACCTCTAATTTAATAGTTGATGACGCTAATGCAAGTGAAACAGGTACATTTACATCTTCAACTACTGTAATAGCAGATTTCGCTTGGGCAACAGGAGCTACCCTATAGTAAATTTATATACACTACAAAAAAAAGCATCCCGTAATAGGATGCTTTTTTATTATAGTTATAGTTGGTGTATTGGCTAAAGTGATGCAATATTTTTAGAGTAATCGACTTTCTTAGTTTTACCTTCGATAACATAAATCCACTCTCCAGTTTTCTTTCCTTCCTTATAATATGCAGTCACTGTCTTTTCTCCTGCTTCATTAAAACTTAACCACTGTCCTTCTAATTTACCATCGGCAGTGTAAGAT
>CALKZS010000147.1 GCA_938002835.1 uncultured Dokdonia sp.
ACGATGTTCCAGTAGACTATTTTCGGCACGCACTTCCATAACAACTTGTGCTTTTTTCATTAAGATAGAAACAACCGCGCCCATTAATTGCTGTTCTGGCGTAAGTTTCTTTGCTTTTTTACGCAGCACTTGAGCGAGTAATGGTCTTAAGAGTGCTTGATCTTCTTTGTCTAGCTTGATGCGCTCTATATTCTTATCATTCTGTTGATCTATAACTTGAATGATTTCTTCAAACTCATAAAACTCTTGGTGTTTTTTAATTTTAACGAAGTAACCTCCACCAACTACAAGCATGTTGTTAGACATTCCCAAAATAGCATCTGCAGCTTGGTTAGCTTGTGCAAGTGGCACTTCAAAATCTTGATTGGTTATGGTTGGGTCAGCTTCTGCATTAAAACTATTTCCGTTGATTTCTTGTTCTGGAGCATCAAGTGGTTCTTGCGCTTTTTCCTTTTCGACCTTGGCTTCGACCTTAGTTCTAAAATCGGTTTGTGTGTTTCCGCTGCGTCCAGGTTCTAGCTCATCAAGGGTCTTATGCTCTTGTTCTGGTTTCCAAACGTTCCAGCTTTTTTGTTTTTCTTCATCGGTTTCAACAGGACGTTCGCCACCTATATCTTTTTCAATCACTGGTTGGTTAAGCGGACTACTATCTTCGTTTTGAAGTTGTTCAAAATTGATTTCTTCTGGAGTTGCTGTTAGGGCATCTTGTACCTCTTGGGCTATTTTATCTTGCATAGGCTTAATTCAATTTTGCAATAAAATTGATGATGTTGTTTTCGAGGATTTTGAATTTTTCTACAAAAGGTTTGTAGAATTGTGGGATGGAAAGAATCTCATCGCACTTGTGGTAATTGTAAAGAATCGCACGTTTAGATTGGTTAAAACTCTCGCCAATCTTGGCATAACTAGAATCTGTATATTTTTTGAGTAGATAGTAACAGGACATACGCGCTTCACGATATTCTTGAACAGTGCTCTCGTAAAAGTTTTCTTCTTTGAGGTCAAAGACTTCAATACTCTGGGAAATAATAAAAACGAGAAGGAGTTTTACTTTCTCTCGGTCATGAGAAGTAAGCTCTGTATTGCTCGTTAAACTATCAATAACTTCAATGGTTTTTTGAAGTCCAAACTTTCCAATTAAAGAATCTATACTCTGCTGTAAATCGTGGTAATCGTGTGCTGTCTTTTTCATTGGGCAATCGCCGAATTGTTTGACAGGCAATGTATAGAAAGTTGTTTTACAGTTTATTGTCAATAAGTTTGCAAGAGATTTACGCAAACTTTCAATAACTGAACATCAAATATATTTAAATTGTAATTTTTAAAAATTAGTTAAGACCTAATTCATTTAGTACTGTTGAGCAATTTTCGGGAATGTATTAAGAAATAAATGCAAGAAATAGATATAAAACAAAAGTCAATTGAAATTCAAAATATAATTTCAAGATATACCAAAGAAAGCTTTGTATGCTTCTTTGCAGACTTTGTGCGTCATCATCCAGAACGAAATCAATTTAGCTTTTCAGAAAAATTCAAGTCTAAGTATAAAGATTCAATCTATCTTATAATGTTGAGATTATCCTCTAATGAAGTTGGATCTGAGGTCTTTCATTATTCCGATGAGAATGATAAAATCCTTCAACAAGTTGGAGATATTTTACTCGAAATAGTTAGTTTTTATTTGGGGAATTATTCAAGATTTGATGCCACTACACCAAAAGAGGATAGATCAGAAATATTAATTCACGAACTTGCTTTTAAAGATTATTTTCAAAATGGTGTACTTAACTATAGAGAACAGGAACTTAATAAAGTAATCCGCCTATTTAAACCCTATCAGACTAAAATAAAAGAAAGAATAGGTATTGACTTAAAAACATTGATGGCGCTTTGTGAATTTTCAGAAGATGATTATCAAAGAAAAGCCATTGCATCAAAAAGTTTTCTCTTTGATCCTAGAATGAAAGATTTTGTGCACAGAGCTCAAGCTGGAAAATTTGAAGAAGGTCTTTCTCAACTTCCTATAGAATTACAAGATAGTTTTCTAGATTTCTTTGAGATTCCGCACAGCTGTTTATTATTCACAAAAGATGACTATTACAAGTCTTTCAATAAGAAGGAAGTAGATGTTTTCTGTAATCTACTTTCAATAGATATTAATGATTCATTTGATAATTTATTTTACTCACAACCCAACCCATTAGAGCTTAAACCGATCATAAAAATTAATGATAAAACATTTTTGAATGTATTTCAAAAGCAACTGCCTAACGCGGTTTACAAATTACTCTATCAAGTTCTTACTGAAACAGAAAAGGAAAAAGAACAACTTAATTTAAGAAGAGGAAAGGTTATTTTAGAATCTCAAACTCAAAACATATTTGATAGATTTTTCAGCAAAGCAAAAAATGTCACCTCTTATAACAACTACTACATCAATAGCAGTCCTTCTGAAAAGGATTTGCTATACATCGTAAACAGAACAGCATTTGTAATTGAGTGCAAAGCCTCTCGTAGTAGAGAACCTTGGAGAGATACTAAAAAAGCTACGGAGAGAATAAGATCAGACTTTGACTATTGTATTCAAAAAGGGTATGATCAATGTTTTGAGGTAGAACAAGCTCTTCTAAATAATGAAGCAATAACTATAAAAAGTAAAAATCACAACGAAATTTTAAATACATCGCAAATCATTGATGTCTTTACGATAGTTGTTACTTCTGAAAGGTTTGCTTCATTACAAATAGATTTAGGTCTTTTACTTAACAAAAAAAGTAATGAAGACTTTTACCCTTGGTCTGTTTGCGTAGATGATTTAGAAATATTTCTGAAGACGTTGGGTGTAGTATATAATAACAGATTCAAGAAATTTATTGACTATTTAGAATTTAGAGAACTCCTTCACGGTCGTCTTTTATGTAGAGATGAGCTTGATATTTGCGCAATGTTTTTGAAAAATCCACAGAAATTTAAAGAACTGTGTGAAAGTGACGCCTATTTATTTCCAGACCCCTATTTACAAGGGTATTTCGACGAACTCTATTTTTCCAAAAAACTCAACTTCAAAATCTTAGATATAACTTAAATATGGAAACAAGAGCAATTAAAAGCGAACTAACCAAGTTTGTAAAAAAAACTATGGGCAGTCAATTTATACAATGAATAACACTTGAGAATATTTCTTTGCTGTAAATCCTTTTATAGCAGGTTTACTTTTACTTATTTTTTTAAATCGTTAAAATCATCGAATACGAATTCAGTAATATTTCCATAATTAAGTGTGCTGTAATCTAAACTCCTGTAGTCAGTGACAGGCTTCCCAAATTCTTTTAACAAACCTGTTTTAATTGTTTCATAGGATGTGTTCTCAAAAGCTTGAAGCTCTAAAAAATTTGATAATTTATCGCAGGCGTTGTCTGCTAAAAAGTAAACTTCTGTCCCTCCAAAAATTGAAACAAAATCTAACAGGTCTTTTCTAAATGCTGAAATTGCTTCTTCGTCATTACTTATATCGTATAGAAATCGATACTTGTAAATGAAAGTTACTATTCCTAAATTTTCTTTTAAGTAAAAAGATATTGGGTACGGACTACTGTAATATATATCTGGATATTTTGCTTCTTCATCAACTTCAGCTTCCCATTCGCCTTGGGCTTCCACCCAAGTTTCTTTGTCATCTACTATTCTTGAATATTTGAAACGTTCCAAATTTAAAGCTTTTAGCTTTTTCAGAACTTCGCTTAGCTCTTGCTCCGAAAATGAAGAAAGCGGTTTTGAGTTTGTTATTGCGTGTAGGTCTGTTGCCATTTTAGAAAGGTGTTTCCATATAATTCAGAGGAAATTATTTCTTAGGTTTTGATGAATTTAATACCTGTTGTCACTTCTGAACTTTTTTATTTAGCCAGTATTTACCTTAAGAAGCTTAGTTTAATTTTTTACAAATGTGATCTCACAAGCCTTACATAGGCGCTGTTCCTGCACATATTCGTTAATGTCATACCAACCGCCTGTTTTTTGCCAAATATCTAATCCTCGTCCTAAAATAATCTTCCAACCATTATCCATATCAATAGATCTATCGTGAATAAAGTCATCAAATTCATAAGAAAAAATAATACCCATAGACTCTAAAGAATACCGCATTTGCTCAAACGCGTCCTTTGCATTTTCTATGTAATCTTCATTATTGCTAGTAATCAAGTGCAGCTTAATCTCGGAATTTGGTTCTTTCTTTTCACTAATTAGCTTAGCTAGTTCCATAAAGTTGCGCAGTTGATATGGTAATCTAATATATGGGTCAGTAATTTTAATATTTGTTGCGTTCAACAAATAAGATCCAAAAGCATTGTCATAGGAAATACCTGATTGATTATCTCTAATAATTTTTTGTCCAGGCTCTAGTTGAAATTGATTTATTTCTACACTTTTAGAAACCTCTGTATCAATAGCAACACTATTTTTACTTGGAGTTTTTAATCCGTTTTCAATTTCTTCTAATGTGTTAATAGGATGGTGCTCTCCAGTAATTTTACTTACGTAACTAAAATCGACTTCTTCAAAAGTTTCGTCCATTTTACGTAGTTGATCCTTTACACGTTTTCTGTTCTCTATTGAGAAGTCCAAAATTTCTTTAGCATCAGATTCAGTAAATACATTATCTGGATATAGTATCTTAATCAAGCCTGCAAATGTTTTTGCAATAGAAGTTTTGTCTCTTGTAGTAATAGAACTAGACAATTCAAAATATTTAGAATAGTCGTGAGTTCTATCTTCTTTTCTTAAACTCTTTAATATTTCAGCAAGATAGTCTACAATAAATCCGTACTGAGAAGTAAACATTTCATTGCGTAATTTTTGAACTTCCCATCCTGGTAGATATCCGTGCATACGGTCAAGAAAGGCAGTGTCGTAATAATCCTTCGGCAGTGCTTCAAAAAGGTCACTATGCTTCATCATATAGGCTACCGAGTGATCTGTGTTTCCCACAAAAACCATAGAAGCTGATGCTCCGTAGACCTGAGTTCCTCTAGAAAATGACTTATTAGCCATATAATTTTTCATTATATCTACCAATCCGCGATCTACACGTTTTGTCTTACCAGCAAATTCATCATAAGCAACGACATCCCAATACCCAACTAAACCTATATCACCAGTGCTATTATTTACAAATAGTTTTGCTTTTGAAACTTCTCCACCGGAGATTAAAATTCCGTGAGGCGACATTTCGGAATAGATATGGGACTTCCCTGTACCTTTTGGACCTAATTCAATGAGGTTATAATTGTTTTCTACAAAGGGAACAAGTCTAGTTAATTGAAGTAGTTTAGATCTAAATGTAAACTCTTCTGGATTAAGACCTATGGATTGAAGCAATACATCCATCCATTCTTCTTTTTCAAAATGTTTACGAACGCTTTTATATTCTTCAATATCTACATTTGATACTTGGATAGGCTTTAAGCTCTCTACCATCCAAGGAATATGATCCCTTTCATCTGATGGAACGTAAGCCAACGTTAAAATACACCAAACACCACTAGAAAGGAGTTTTTGATGTTCTTTGATAAGGGTATCTGCAATAGGAACTCTATTTAAGCCTAAATTAGCAAACGACGCTTCATACCTGTCTTGTCTATCATTAAGCTGGACTGCTACTTTATCTATAATCCTATGAGATCCTTTTTCTCTAATTGTAGATTTAATTATTTGAGATTCATCTCTATGAACAAAATGTTTTGCAATAATGCTCTTTACCGTTTCTACTCCTTGCTCTATAGTAGCTTCATCATCTGTTGCACAATATTGACCCAGTAAATACTCAAGGACGTAAGTAGGAACGATAGCGTTTCCCTTTACTAATTTTGTTAAGTCCTTGCGAACAACCTTCCCAGCAAAGTGCTCATTTATTTTTATGTTTAGTTCATTCATAGATTCTAAAATTCGTCAAAGTCATTAGTAAAAGAGATATTAAGTGTATAGTAATACTCCTTGTAAACTCTCCATTTATTTGCACGATCCACAGGTTCTTCCAGTACTAATTTCACACGTTGATTTTTGTACTTTCCACTTGCTTGAGCCGTAAGTTGAAACCTGTTTTTAACCTCTCTTTGTCTTTGATTTTCTTCTTTAATATCAAATGTATAGGTAAACTGGTCGCTTAATAAAGTACCGTCTTCAGCAAAAATTGAGGCCTTTATCTTTCTTTCTAGAATTGTATCATCCACTTGTTCCGTTTGAATAAATGATACCGCAAGCAGGTTAGTGGTAATTTTATCTGTAGATTTAATGATGTCTATTTCTACTTGTGCAGTAGTGTCTTGACGTTTCTTATTTACTTTAACAACCGGTATTACAATTTCTTGCAACGCAGCGCCACCGTGAATAAATTTTGAGCCAGCACCTTTAACACGCAATCTATTCACAGATTTAGGGATGAGTGCATTTCCATCACTCTTTAATCCTAATTCTTGATGTGTAAATGCTTTTACAGCATCATTACCTGTAATGTTCTTGCCTAAAACAAATCTTCTATTGTGCTTGTCTACTTCGCCTTTAACATCAGCAGTTGTAAAGTCACTTTCTTCTAAGGTCTGATGCTGGTATAAGAAACCGTGATCTGAAGTAATAATCATATTATTACCATTCATATTTGAGATCTTTTTGAGTAGATCCATAAAAAAGTTAAGCTCGTTTTCTACAGCATCAAAAACTTTATCTTGAGAGGTTGTGTCGTCTCCAGTATCATCTATATCATTGTGATAAATGTAAATGACATCATATTTCTTCACAAAATCTCTACCACTCGTATTAGAGCTAAATTTCATAAAATCTTCAGCTAGTATGGCGGTGGCTCTTGCTTCTGTGTTTTGCTCTAATATTTTAGAACGAGAAGCTATTCCCATTGAGTTCATTCCATCTACTAAAATTTGATCTGTCCCTTCCTTTACAGATAATTCCTTGTGAGGTAATAAAGAAGCCATACCCAACTGTGTGTAAGAAGGCAACGAAGCTAGTGCTCCCTCAATCTCGCTATCGTATCTGTTTTCTTGTGTGAGTCTTTTGTTTAACTCCATACCACATTCGTATCGCAGTGCGTCAGATATAATAACAAATACACGTTGCTTTTTTTCAACAAAAGGTTGGATGTGTTTTTTAAAAAATAGTCTTTGACTGTAATTTTTTGATACAGGCCAGGTGTCTAAATCATCAACCACCGCTTGCCATTTATCATTATAACTCAATAACCAGTCATTTGTATAAAGCTTCTCTACTTTTTGAGCTAGGCTACCTAGTATATTGTCTTGATTAGATCTTCGATAGTTTAAAATAAACTTACGGTACAAATAATCAATTTCATAAAGTGAGGTAGTATATTGGTGTAAACCATCCTCTACAGACTTAAAAGCTACTTTTAATGTTGCTATTTGATACTGAAGTTGTGAAGCAAACGAGACACTCTCATAAAAGGCTTCAAAATCTGGACGGTACCAGAAGGTGTGTTCTCTTTGCTTTACAATACTTTGTAATAAATCATTTGAGATCTCATTTGAGATTAACCGCTGTACTAGATCATAAATTATTTTTTTATCAGTGAGTTTAAATAATTCATCAGTTACTGCCTTTTCAAGAGGTAATGTATTGAGAATACTTTCAATTTGAAGATCTCCTGCTATTTGAGAAGAAATTTTATCAAAACCATCTCTGTAGGTTATAGTGTCTTTCCAAAGTGATAGTAAAAGACGTGTCTCTTTAGAAAGTTTAGGGGTATTATCCGGATTAAAATTATCAGAAAATGTCTCTACTAAAAAGTCATATATAGATGGCTTTTTACTTGAATACTTAAATTTATTTGAAATTTGATTCCAGTAGAAATCAGATAATTCATAACGTTCTAAATCTCTTTGTAGTTTTTCATTCCCATTTGCAAAAGCTGTCCCGTGCGCGTGAATAAAAGTATTGAGGTTCACATAGTCTGTGTTTAATGTTACAGCCACCATTTTATAGCGTATATCCCTATGTGAATCTCCTTTTCCTAATAATTCTTTTAGTTTATCAATACGGTCTTTGGACTTAAAGAATTGAATATGTTCTGCAACTAATTCTTTAAAGCTAAATTCTAGTCCTAAGTCTTGAAGTATAATAGCTTCTTGGTCGGTATGAAAAATATGATGAGCCAGTTCTAAATCTAACAACCAGTTTTCATTAGCTATAGGTTTAGGCTGATTAGAGTACACTAAAAATTTAGATTTTGAAGCATTTGATGTGATCTTATACTTAATCTCAAACTCATTACCTTGTATGTGACATTTTTCAACGCCGTTAATTGCTATAGCGTCAAAATCGTCTTTTAAGTCATTGCGCTCATCATACCAAAATACCACATCGTGATCTTTAAATTTTTTCTCTAGCGCTTCTTGTATTTTTATGCTCATAATTACTGTATCTCGCTTGCCTCTATCCAGTCAAACTTTCTCACTTTATCCTTTGCTTTTTTATCGTTTAAACCAGAAACTGCTTTAATCACATTGCCAAACTTATTGTAGTTAACAAACACACCATCATCTAGGTCTATAGCAATACGCTCTGTAGCTATTTTAAAAAGCTCACGACCATACTCTTGTAATTCTAGTAATACTTTATTTAGGCGTGCTTGCTCTTTTTCTGCACTTACTTTTTCGCGGTCTGTACCTACATTTTTAACGTGATCTAACTGTTGGTTTTGTGCTTTTAGTTTTTCTTGATATTCTTTTAAATATCCATTAAGCACCGTATTAAGCGTATCTGGTGTGTAACGATGCATATAGATTAATGCGTTAAACGCACCTGTAGGCGAAGAAAACATCCAATAGATTGGTCTCTTTTTGTAACGCTTTACGTGGTCTGTATAAAACGTCTTTAAAAAGTATTTACGTATATCTCCAACTGCATCTTCTACAAAGGCTAAGTTTTTATCAAAGTGTTGTGTGCCAAAGGTTGCTTTTAAAAAGGCATAAAAACGACCTACAATATCATCTTCAAACCACTCATTGTCTAGTATTGGGATTACGTTATCATCATCTGGTACAAACGTAACATCTTCTAATGTTTTAGATTTAGAGTTTGAGGCTTGTAAATTCTCAAGATAAGTCTCTAAGGTTTCTCCTTGGTTAGCTAATATTAAACCTGGTTGGTCTAAACTATAACGCCCAAACATACAACCTACAGCATAGCTAATAAATTGCGCCATAATTTCGCTTTCGCGAAAGATCAATTGCCCTTCCTCAATTTTTGCCTCCTCTTTTAAAATGGTAATATCTTCTAGCGGTACGTCCGGTGTTAGTTCGTCTGTTAAACCATAAATATCTATAAATTGACGGTTGAGTTCTTCTTCATTTTTATGGAGTGAAAAGAATTTGTTTTGCCAGTAACGGCAGTAACTGTCGTAGGCTTCTTCTATGTCTTGACTATTTACTCTAAGTAATTCATTCTGTTGAAAGGCCCAGGAAGTCTCCCTACTATGCCATTCGTTAATACTCAAATCTAAATTATCTTTTACTTTGTGAATAATCGATAGATTATCATTGTGGATAAATGGTAATCTAGAAATATCGCCAGATCCTAAATTCATCGTTGGATTGACTCCTGGTAATAATGAAGTTATTACCTTAGAATTTAACAAACCTAGAACATAATAATCTTGATTATTGTTATTTAAAAAAATTGCTGGTGCTGCTGTTGCAAACGTACTATTAACACTATACCTAAACGAAAAACTTGTTCCACAAACATAGGTCCAACTAATTCCTGCTTTAAAATAAAACTTAGGATCTCCTCTTCTTACAGATTTATTGGTCCTTCCTTCCTTCCACAGATTATTATGGTTAATTATATATTCGATATTTCCATAGTACCTTCTTTTTGAACCACCTTTATTAATAGGGACCCAAATAGCCGATTTAGCTTCTTTAAATGAACTTAAATTTAATTCAATTTTCGGGAAAGACACTTCGCTCCAAATCCTTAAAAAATCTGCATCGTTACCAGATACAATGCCGGCTTTAGTTTTAGATATGTCATTGATTTTTTCTTTTTGAAAATTGTCAATAACGTTTTCCGAAAACCAATAACAAAAATTATTATTAGGAATTTGATTAAACTTCTTTGAGCTTATTTCAAAGTACTCAGCTTTATTAGGAAATTTTATATTGTCTATTGTTGCTTTACTTTTTAAAGTTGTATTTCTATAATCAATTAGTCTAAGAAAAATGCTTTTATCTTTTTTTTCTGATGTATTTCTTATGACAAAAGAAGTGCTCTGAACAACTTCTCCACCAATTTCAGGAAACGTTCTTGGACCTAAATGTAAAAGATTTTCAAAATAGAAATTACTTATTAGTTTTTCTCTTAGTTCTCTATAACTGCTTATAAACATCCAAGAATGCTGATTTATCATTCCCAAATAACCATTTTTCGCTAATACATTTAGACCAGATTCCATAAAGCAAGTCATTAAATCTAATCTACTTGAAGGATAATTAGCTTTTATAAAATCTGATAAATTAGAATTCATTTTGGAATCTCCCATATATGGAGGATTATCCACAACGCAATGATATTTTCGCGAAAGCGCACTCAATTGAACGATAGCTTGAAGTATACCTCTAAGATTATGCCTATGAAAGAGGTCTGTACTATTTGCTTTATTAGCCAAGGAGACTCTTACTTTTTCTAACTCTACAGCTGTAGTATGAGGTATAATAAGCGACCCAAGATTAGTGGCTTGTTGCATTGTTTTAAGATCGTGTAATAAGGCATCATCTAGTGCTTCATCTACTGCTGCAAAAGTTGCTTTTATTTCTTCTTCTGTTACCTTTAGATCTTGGTAGCAATAAATATGAGGCGCGCAGTCTTTTTTAAATACACGACGGTAATACTGTCTTGCTTTTAACATTAATGCTAGACCAGCTAGCTGTGCTGCACGTGTGTCTATCTCAAAACCGTGCAAGTTTTTTTCTATGATATGTGTTGGGATCTCACTTTTATTATAACCTTCTTCTTCATAGATTTTAGTAAGTAACTCAAAGCCATAAACTAAGATGTGACCACTACCGCAGGCTTGATCTAATAATGTAATCTCTTCTACGCTGTTTATTTTTAAGTAATCTCCAGCAGTTACACTAGGCGACTCTATAAAATAAGGCATATGGTCGCGTAGCTTAGATTGTGGGTTGTTTTGTAACCACAATTTTCCCACCGTATTTTGTACCATATACTCCACAATCCAACGTGGCGTAAATAACTGCGTAGCTGCTGGGATATCCTCCTTTTTTACTTTACCCTTGCTAGCAAATACTTCATCTTTCTTTTCTGAGATATAAAACTGGTACAACCAACCTATAATTTCAACCTCTGCGCAGTCTTCGGATGTCATTCCATCTCGCACATCTTGTAAAATAGAAAATTGAGAAATTAAATCGTCTGGTAATAGTAGTTCAGCATAGTCATCTATCTTTTCAAATAGAAAAGGAAGCGTTTCACTTAAATGATTACATGCACCAACTAGTAAATCTGCATAGGCTTCATTTTGTGCATCTGCACTTGGTATTGTTCCATCTAGCACATCGTAAATGTGTTGCTGTTGTACTGGTAATTCTTCTGGTATAGCACCTTGTTTCGCTTCTTGTAAAATAGCAGGTAGTGTACCACCTTCTATTGGGCTTACAATAGAGATACCTATGGGTTGGTAGCCATTAACGTCCATAAACCGTAAGGCTACAAAACGGTTAAACCAGGTATAAGCAACGGTATCTATAACGTTTGCTTTAGAGGTTTTGTTTATAGCCTGTTGTAGTTTTTGTAAATGCCCTGCTTTTTCTCGTAACTCTACACTATCGGTTGTCAATACTTTTTCAAGCTTGGCACCAATTTGGTCAATCAATTTTATACGTGCGTCTTGTGCAAAACGTTTTAGTTTAGATGTATTCATTAATCTTCTTAATTATAAATCATTGTTTATTAATAACCACTCTCCAGTCTTGTCTGAGCCTTCACGTTTTATGAATGTATCTCGTAGTAGCTGGATGTCTTTTTCAATGGTTCTGGAACTTACGTTTAATAGTGAACCTATTGCTTTTGCGGTTATAAAGGAGTCTAGTAGTATGAGCTTCATTATATCCATAAATCGCTCTAGTTGCTTCGTCCGAATTTCGTCCGAATTTTGTCCGAACTTCGTCCGAACTTCGTCCGAAGTAATACCGAACGTATCTCTTAACTCATTACCTATTAATTTAGAATGAGCCCTAAATATTGCGTGTTGCAATTCTATATGATCTGCGGTTCTAAATTCAAATTGCACATCTAACAGCGTATATGCCACTTCAATCTCTTTATTATCTGCCCTAGGGAGTTTTAAAGTAATTGTAGTACTATCAAAATCTATATCATATTCTGGATCATAACTACTGTAGGCCTTCCAGTTATGGTCTATTTTATCAAAACCAAATCCTGCATTTTCTGCAAGTCGTACCATTCTAAATAATTTAGAAATGATAGGGTTTCTTGGTATTGATAAATCTTTACGCTTTATTTCGTCAAGAGGCTTAGGTAGCCCACCAGGATTATAAAATTCTAACCGGTCTGAGAATAACCTAATACGTGGATGCGATGGTGCAAAAAAGTCTGTGTGCATCAATAAATTGACTAACGCTTCTCTTATCGCTTCCAAACCTGGAGAGGTCTCTGAGGCAAAACCTTCATTACTTACAGCAAAATCTACACTAGTTTGTTTTTTTAAGCGCTCAAAACACTCAAAATAATAGTCCCACAAATTATCATACTCTCCTAATCGAAATGTATATCGTGTACTGGCTTCTTTATAACTCACGCCAGGTATCTCCATAAGATCAATCCTAAAATCTGGAAAATATTGCTCTACAACTTCTCTTTTTCCTAAAAATAAAAGACCTCCATAGGTACAACATCCTTCTTGTACGATTCTAAGTTTAGTAAGCAGCTGGTCATCACTTAGCCTATTGTAACTCGCATCTGGATTAAAACGCGCCATATAAGACCTATAACTTTTTATAGATTCTATACTTAGACTATCTACAGTTGTCTTACTGAGAATCTCAGATGTTTTTGTACCAAAGGTCTGATCTCTGTAAAAAGCATCGATCTCATTTTTGCGAGCTTTCTGGTCGCTACTGGATCTTCGTATATACGTATTTGCCTGCGTGTTATAGTACACAGGCTTGTTGCTAGATACGGGAATGTAAAAAGCGAGTATTACTTTATTATCAATTGTGTACCGCTCTTGTTTAGTATCTATAAACGTGTTGAATTTATCTCCTCGTAGTGTGTTAAGAAAGTCTTGCTCTATTTTTTCAGAATTATCTACCCCTTGAATCTCGTATGTTTTACCTTTCTCCTTTACACCAAAAACTAACCAACCTCCAGCGGTATTAGAAAAAGCACTCACGGTCTCCCAGCAAGACTTGGGTACAGAAGATTTAGCTTCCTTTACCTCAAAATCTTCCCATTCTAGGTCGTTCAATTTTACTATGAGCTCTTCTTTTGTCATCTACTTTAGATTGATCTTAATGTTATCATTAATACGCTTTAAAAATGCAGATCGTAAGGCGTTTACGTAATCATTTACATCTTCTTCTGTGACAAGCTCATTCTTATCATAGTCTACGTGTATTTGAGAGCGTCTTATATATTTTGCAACAGGCTCAGCAGCTTTACCACCTTCTTCCTTAGGAGCTGCCATATTTGCCATAAGGTTTAAGGCATTGGTATGAAATTCAGAAAGGTCTTTTTTAGATTCTCTTATGATAGCAATGAACCTTTCGTTAGTAATGGCTTTTTTTCTTTCAGATAATGCTTTAGTTACGTTTAATTGCTGGTCTGTCGTTAAGCTTTTAAAAGCAGGACGGTTTGTGATGTCGTCTATATATTCTTCTACCGCTTTCGCGAAAGCGGACTTCTCATCATCAATGAGTTGCGTCACTTTCCTAGAGAGTTCATCCTTTGCAGCTTTAGCTAGTTGCACACCGCTACCTTTATAAGGCGTGTTACTAGAAACTAACATTTTTAAGGTGTCTAATTCATCACTCTGGATATAATTAAAATTAGCCGTATTACCTTCTAACAATGATTTAACGTCATCATAAATATTGCGTTGTTCTCCATTCATAAAACGTTGTATAGGAGAAAGTAGATCTTCTTTTGAGTCTAATAAAACATCTTCAAATTCTGAAAGGCTCGTAATAAAGTAGCTGTACTCTTTTTTAGACCATCTATCTAGTTTTTCAGAAAACGGTTCTAGACTTTTCAAGAAAGGATAGGACTGCTTGCGCGCCAGTAACTGATCTACATCTATACGCATTTGAGTAAGCTTATCCTTAAATGCTACCGCCACATCTTTTGCCTCACGCAATGGGCAACTTTCATCAAAGGCATCTTTGTAAGCGTCCTTCAATTTTTTTACAGCTGTCGCGTCAAATGTAGCTTGAGGATCGAGTATGGTGTTACCGTGATATGCACTGTTTAATAATGCGTTTAAAAAAGACTCGTCTTCTAATAGATTAGAATCTTGTTTTGCCTCAATCTTACCTCTCTTATATAATTTTGCAGTTACCGTCCATATTGCATTAGGATACCAACCGTAAGGCTTTTTTACAAATGTATTTTTAAGATCGCCTAAGGTAGTACGATCGCTGCGTTTTTTTCTTTTTAAAATCTCGCTTAATATTTCACCTTCTGCCTCAGACATCGTAGTGTCATCATCTGTAAATAATGCATCTGGAGCGGTATGAATGGTGTTTTTTATAGTGTCCTCAGAAAAAGTTACAGATTTTAACATTCTCAAATTAGGATAGACTACAGCTACTAACTTTTGAAACGCATTAATTACTCGTGTTTTACCATCACTAGAGGCTGTCATCTCCAGTTTGCCTCCATTTAGATAGACTTTAGATTCTCCTAACGCCTTATTTGCCATTACGATAAGATTCTTCTTTCTCGTCACATTTTGCATAGACTTTTCTTGAAGAATACGGGCAACTTGAGGTCTTGTACCAGAACCTCTATTTTGCATTTCGTATTTAGCAGTTTTAATATACATTCTTACATCTCGCATTAGTGTTGCATTAGATGCTAAAACCATTTTCATCCCTGTGCTTCCCATTGTTTGAGACTGTATATGTGCCTCATTAAAATCACTACTGGAATCGTCTGTGATAATTTCAATTTCTAACTCTTTTTCACGACCAAAAAAGCTACCATCTATTTTGCTGGTAAAATCATAATCCTGTTTGTTTTCTAGGTACTTTATTTTATTATCTCTTATAATTTCATCAAAGAGTATTTCTTTAAGCAATTGTGTGATAGCTTGCTCATCAATATCTGTGTTTTTAATTTCTTCTTCTACATCTTTCTCATCATCAGTTAAAAACTCAAAAATATCTCCATTACGTTGCACGTAGCTTTGATTTTCAAGAATGGTAAGCGCTGTGTCAATTTGCATCTCGTGCGCTTTTAAATCTACATTAATGTCATCTATAAGTAATACAGATATATTACGTTTTGTAGTTTTAAAATTGCCAAAGTATTTAACTAAAAACAATGCTTTAAGCACTTTGACAGCAAAGCGATCATCTAGCTGCTTTTCTGCTAGAATTATAGATTGTTGTATCTCACCACGTAGCTCATTACGTATGCCCTCAAACATTAAGTCAAAACTTACTAATGCATTATTATCTCGTTCTTGTATAGCTTGTATTACTTGTTGAAATACACCTAGCATAGAACGCTCTCCTACAGAAGCGTGCTTTCCTAGAAATGCGTTATGGTTAGATAATGCAATTCTACATTGCTGAAATAAGTCAAATTGGTAGGGTACAAATGGGAATTTATTTGCAAAATCGTCATTATCCTTATATCCTTTAAACTGCACACCAGCTTCAGAGAAAGAAAGAAGAGACTCTAGATGTGGCCCATTCTTTTTATGGGCGTTAGACAATTCATTTTGAGCTTTATCATTTTTATCTAACAAACGTTTTTCAATAACTTCATCTACGTTTGCAGAGGTTAATGGGACTTTAATCTTAAAGCGAGCTTGAATACGAGAAAAGTCATTCTGTTGACTTTTATTCATATCACCTACAACGGTTTCCATATCCTCCTGAGAGGTCACAAGAATCCAAGAGTTTCCTTTTGTTTTTGTTGCTAGTGTCTCTGCAATGGTCTGCAGATTGAGCATTAGTTTAGTATTGTCGCTTATGTATTGCCCTACTTCATCTACAAAAAAGTTTAGTCTAAACCCTTTAGGCTTAGAATCAATGTATGTTTTTACACGATTACAAAAATCTTCTATTGACTGCTTATTCTTATCTTCTAGTTCGTCTAGAATATTTTCATATTTCTCTGGGCTTTCATCAAAGACAGTCGCAAGGATGTCTTTTACTTCTAGAACAAAATATTCTAATCGATCTACTTCCCAAGTAACACTATTGATACGCTCGTATTCTTTTTTAAAGGCTTCATATTTACCCTTACTATCCAGCCACATTTCAAATTCGGCTACGTGAGGTTGAAAACCATAATACCCTAAATGGTCATAGAATACTTTATAAAAAACAGAAAGTATCGCGTTTGCATCTTCTTTACTTGTAATTTGAGCTTGCTGATCAATATTAAAAAGTATCGATTCTGACGGAATACGTGTAGCGTTTAAAATATCGCCCTTAAGCATTTCATCGTTATCTACTTTTTCGGCAAATAATTCGCCAGATTTCCATCCTTCGTGTTCCTTATTTTCTAATACATATGATAGGATTTTAAGTAAGTGAGATTTACCACTACCGAAGAATCCAGAAATCCAAACTCCATTTGCCCCTGCATAATCGTTGTAGGATTGGAAGAAGTCTCTAATTTTTTTACCTATTTCATTAGTAATTACATATTCAGTAACCTCTGTAGAAATATTATCACGGTCATCTGCCTTAATTACCGTTTCAATGGGACGGCCTATAGGCTTTTCAAAATATTGTTTAATCATAGTTTAGCTTCTATTTTATCCATATTAAATGCTCGGTAATAATTATCATCTTTTAATAAGCCGAATAAGTTTAATGTATGTCCATTATAGTCTCCAGGAAAGAAAGCTACCGTAGGAGCTTCTTTTGCAATATTTTGAAGATTGTTAAGTACGTTATGAGAACGTATAAATGGAAATACAAGACCTATCCCTGTTAAGAAATATACCTTTGCATTATTAGATTCAATTTTTTGTTTTATAAGTGGCATCAAGACTTGATGCATATTAAGAGAAGATTGTAAAGCACTCAAAAATTTATCTTTTGATTTAGCTTTTTCAACTTTAAACATTCGTTCCATACCGCCTTTAGATTCTAAAATTTCACAAGCAAGCTCATAAAGATTAAGTTCTAAAATAGGTACTCCTTTATTCTCTAATTTCTTTTTAAGTAAACGTATTTCTTCTCTACAAGATAATTCTTCTTGAGCCTTGTATGATGAAATGAAAAAAGGAATTTCACCACCCAACGACTCTTTATTTAAAAAATTAGAAGAAGAGATTACATTAAATAAATGCTCAAATTTCTGTGTAAGATTACCCATAATTATGCGTTCAATTTTTCTATATCAAAATCACTTAGTAAGAAAATTTTAAAAAGATCTGTATGATCATTGAGTATTGCGTTTCTTGTCTCGGGCTCTAATAGTTGGGGTTGTATCATTTTTGTTTTAATAGAATCAATTAAGCCTGCCTGTTCTAGTATTTTAAAAGTGACTTGTTTTACTTTTTTTTGAGTTATCTCTGTTAGTTTATCCATTTCTGAATGTTGCTCTGCCTTACGGCGAAAGAAAGAGATATAGTCGCCCTCTGTTAATTCGTAATCATATACGAGATATTTTTCTCTAATGACTTCTACAATAAAGTCACGTATGAAACTAAAGTATTTACAAGTGCCAATAAAAGCGATTTCCTTTTGAGTTTTAAAGCTACCCGTTATAAGTGTTCTCTGTTGTAAAGGAGATAGCACCTTAAATCTCTTAGACATCTCTTTTAAAAATCTACTTCCAGCAGCTATTTTCCCATTTCCTAAAATACTTTCAATGTTATCCATAGGCTGTTCAGTTAGATGTTTCCCTACCATAACAAGCTCTCTGGTGCGCAGTGAAGCACCAGTGAAAGAAAAATTATATTTTTTTTCCGCAACCATCAATCCGTTAATTCTTTTAATGGAATATTCAGTACTTCGCTAATTTTCTGATAGTTTTTTAGACTCGGTTCACTTTTACCTTTTACCCAATGACTAACAGAAACCTCGCTTACTCCAATTTTATTTGCAAGCCATTTTTGCTTGACTCCTTTAGATTTTAAAAGTTCTTTAAGCATATTTAGTTTAATAAAAATTAAAGTTTGTCTTCATTTCAAAGTTAAAAAAAAGGACTATTGGTTGTACATTAAATACTTAAAATGATTCTATTTAATTTATAAAATTCTAGTATTGAGATAATTATGTTTTATTTGAGGAGTTTGTTGTTCGCCATTTCAAATTAGTAGACCAGATGCTCAAATTACAAGACTTTTATCATACTGCTAGTAATCATAGGGTCTGTAGTAATAATGATAAGATTTAATTTGATTTAACTTGGGTAGGTTGAAATGTTTTTTAACTTGTATGGTTCAATATAATTCTAAGTGAGTACACTTTTAGAACATAGAATCAATTGATAATAGTAGTTTATAATGTTAGATCAGTCGTTTTCAGCGAAAAATTTTAAAATCATATTTGACATATCAAATAGAAATGGTCTTTTCGTAGAAGATAAATTAAGTTTAACTAGTATACGTGCTTATACAGATGATATAAAGAAATACGGGAGTCTTGCAAAGCAAAAAAGGAAAAGCGGAGATCACAAGCTCGCAACTTTTTTTAATGAGGTAAAAGATAGAGTTAGAGAAGATAGGAACTTAGAGATTGATCGAGTATTAGCAGAGATTAGCTCAAATATTGCTAAAAAAGATTTTAAAATTAACTTGAAGCCAATAAGAATTAGTGGAGGTAAAGATTTGTATACTGTTGACAATATTTCTGAATATTTCTTTGCTATAAACCAAGTTCAACACAACGTCTCTCGTTTATTTGATGTCAAGCAGTCTAATAGAAATAGCATCGTCCAACAGCTAATATCACTATTGAGTGATAAGTTCCCTAAAGCAGTTGTGCGTACTGATATTTCAAGTTTTTATGAATCTATCGATCACGCTACCATTCTTAAGAATGTAAATCAGGATAATTTACTCTCTCCAAAATCACGTAAAATAATAAATCAGATTTTAAGATCTTATAAAGATTTATCAGGATCAGATAAAGGCGTACCTAGAGGTATAGGAGTTAGTGCATATTTGTCTGAATTGTTTATGCGCAGAATTGATAGATTAATTAGGGCAATTCCAGGAGTAATTTATTATGCGCGCTTCGTTGATGATATTGTTGTTATTTTTATTCCTAATCCTAATGAACAACCTCGTGATTTTCTATATGAGGTAAAAAAAACAATTGAAGGACATAGTACTGTACTAACAAACCCCGCAAAAACTTTTCAAAAAAACATATACGATGCTGCTAGTTATAATTTTGAATTTTTAGGTTATGAATTTACGGTAAAGGAAGGCACCGTAAAAACTAAATTGACTACTCGTAAACTTGAAAAAATTGAGACCAGATTAGACACAGCATTTAAGGACTACATCAATTTATCAGTGATAGATGAAAAATCTGCCAGAAAGATATTGGTGAGCAGAATACGTTTTCTAACGGGCAATACAAGATTGGCAAATAATAAATCAAAAATATTAATAGGTATCTATTATTCTAATAGCTACCTAACAGAAATAGGGCAAATTAAGCATCTTGACAACCTCTTAAAAAAACATACAAACACAAGATTGACATCTATCTCTTTAAAAAGGAGATTGTCCAAATATTCTTTCATAGATGGATTTAAAAATCATAGATTTTCATCTTTTAGTGGAAAGCAACTAAGGGAAATAATGAAAATCTGGAAATAATGGCAAAAAAGAAATCTAACATAACCAATAAAAAACAGCGAGTTGTTTTGTCTGATGTTTTGCCTTTTGAAACACCAGCAACTTTTTCAAACCGTCATTTCTATGAATTTCTTGTTTCAAATAATATAGAACTAAATAAAGGTAAGATAAGTTGGAAAGACGACGACACAGCACTTAAATTAATCATTAAGCTATTATTTGGAATTAACGAGAATCAAATTGAAAGTCAGTCAAATAGTAGCTTCACTCTCAATTTAAAAAAAGGAGCTTTAAAAGCTATTCCATTTCAATATAAGATTTCTCATAAACAAAAAGAATTTCGTGAGCTGACCATAGTGCACCCTAAGAATCAGTTGGCTATGATTGAATTTTACGATCACTATCGTGAATTGATTTTGTATTACAGTAATCAATGTGAGTTTTCTATAAGAAGACCTTTTAAGGTTGCGCAATTCACCTATTTTAAAGACAGGTTACATTATGATAAATTAGCTGCAGATCACGATCTTGTGGGCATTGAGGAATTTGATAAAGAATATGAGAATTTAAAAACTTTCTTCTCTTATAAAGAAATAAGTAATATCCATAAGTTTTACGAATCTTATAAGTACCACAGATGCGAGAAAAAATATAAAAGCCTTTTTAAATTTGACGTATCAAAATGTTTTGACAGTATCTATTCGCATTCTATAACTTGGGCATTATTAGAAAAGGAATTGGTAAAACATAATATTCCTAAATCAGGTTCAACATTTGGAGGTGTATTTGACAGGTTGATGCAAGACCTTAATTATGGAGAAACAAACGGTATCGTAATTGGGCCTGAATTTTCTCGAATATTTGCCGAAATCATTCTTCAGAAAATTGATAAAAGTGTCCAACTCGAATTAATGAGTCTGGATAACCCATTGAGATTTAGAAGAGACTATGAGATTTTTAGATATGTAGATGATTATTTTATTTTTTATAATGATGAATATGTAAAAGATGAGGTTTTGAGCAGATTTAGATTGAAACTTCGAGATTACAAGTTAGGTCTAAACGAAGAAAAAAGTCAGGAATATTCTAAGCCAATATTAACAGGTATTACAAGGGCTAAAGTCGGTGTGGTTAAGTTGCTAGATAAGAATCTATCATTTAAGCTAAAGGATAATTTAACTGTCAAAAAAAATGAAAATGACGATAAAAGATCTTTTTATGTGAGTTCTAATAGCTTAATTACTGAATTTAAAATTATACTGAAATCTTCAGATATAAAATATAAAGATATTCAGAACTTTACTTTAGGGTGTATAGATAATAAAGTAGTTAGACTAATAAAGATATGTGTCGAAGAATATCAAGATGAAAATGAAATAGCTAAATCCATTTTAGAGATTCTTGATTTGACGTTCTTTATATATGCTGTTACACCAAGGGTTAATAGCACAATCAAATTATGCTCTATAACAAGTAAGATTAGTTTATTTGTAAAACTGCACCTAAATGAGGACTTAAAAAACCGTGTTTTTAAGAAGATTTATGATGAGATATTTTTAGTATTAAAGAAAGATAGGATGAAAGAGCATATCCAGATAGAGACGCTCTATTTACTAATTGCTCTAAAAGACCTTGGGAGGGAATATCGACTTGATGAATCCGTCTTGGCTCATTATATCGGAATTAGTTTAACAAGAAAAAAATGTGCTTTCCCTCTGCATTATTTTTCCATAACTGTAGCGTTATTCTACATTGGCAATAAAGTTAGATATAAACGTATTAAAAGAATTATTGAAAAGTATATCTTAGAGAAAATAAAGAATATCTCAGAAGAAAATAGAAGGACTAACGCTGAACTTGTTATGTTGTTTTTTGATTTAATGAGCTGCCCTTTTTTGGATAGACCTTTTAAAAACAAAGTTTTTTTATTATTTGGGATAGATAGTTCACAGGGAGTTTTGAGATCTCAGATCATAAATAAAAGAAAATACTGGTTTACGAAGTGGGATAACTTTAATTTTGGAAAAGAATTAGAAGCTAAAAAAAGCCAAGAGGTTTATTAATATACGCTCCGCTCAAACAATGACTCTTTCGGGAGTTCACACACAAGCGTTCTATTTGCTCTTTGATACAAAAAGAGTAAATATAAAGAAGCAGCCTGAGCGGGCTGCTTTCTTTAGTTATAGCTATCTCTTATATCCGCTCCACCTCATAACGATACCTAAAAACACTAGTCCGTACCACACGATACTTCCCAATCACGGTATTCCAACCCAACTGCGTTTTTACACCCAAATCTTGAAATGTCGAACCAGCAATATTTCGGACTCGTCTCATTCTTACTAACTCCTCTAATATAGCTTCGTCATTAGCAGGTTTTGAGGTTTCCTTTTTAAGTGTGACGGTTTCAAGATTAGGTTGCTCTTCTAAAACTTCTTCAATCTCGTTAAATTCAAGCTTATCGGCATATTCCTCGTCGATATCCTCTAAGATTTCTAAATCCAGTTCCTCAAGTTGTTCGTATAAGCTTCCTTTTTCACAATCTGAGACTGTTTCAAGTAGCTTATACATTC
>CALKZS010000148.1 GCA_938002835.1 uncultured Dokdonia sp.
CTTTGTTTTGACTACATTTTTCATACAAACCCTTTCTTTAGTGAGTTGTAAATATACTGAAAAGCTATTATTTTGTTTAATATTTAACCATAAAATATAAACAAAATTTCAATACTGTTTCTTGCTTTCGCGAAAGCAAATTATACACAACTTTATTTTAAATAACGTGAGTTCGATATAAGAAAACAAGATAATTGTTTGATTATTAGTTATTTTATGTCTTTGTTGCTTGTTGTTTATTGAAATGTAAGTCAGATTTTTACGTTTTTAGTTAATTAAAACTCATTTTATATAATCAAAGTAAGCTTGTAAGTTGATTTATTTTATAACTAATTGATATACAGTAAGTTTTATATCGAACTCACGTTATATAAGATCGAGAAAGAGTAAGTGTTTAATTTTTTATAGATATGTCAAATAAAAAAGCTAGTCATTTGACTAGCTTTTTTAGTACCCGGGATGGGACTTGAACCCACACGCAACTAGTGCACACGGCCCTCAACCGTGCCTGTCTACCAATTTCAGCACCCGGGTAAGTAATAAACACTTTTATGTTTAGCTGGGTGCAAATATAGTTTTATCATTAAAATTAAAAAGGATCAAATGTAAAAAATAACATCATTTTTTTATTGATCTATAATTATAGAGAGTTTTGCGATGATGTACTGCTAGTAAAGTTTATTAGGTCAACAATAATAGGTTAGATTTTGAATAAAAAATCATAAAAAAACCTCTATTAAAAAATAGAGGTTTTAGCATTTGTGACCTGGCTGGGGCTCGAACCCAGGACCCTCTCATTAAAAGGGAGATGCTCTACCAACTGAGCTACCAGGTCTGCCTTTGAATGCGGCTGCAAATATACAATGGTTTGTTTTAGATAACCAAACATTTTTTAAAATAATTTTGAGTTTTTTTTTAAGGATAATTTCGTCACTTCAAATACCTTTGTATATCAATATTTTGAACACTATGGATATATATCTTTTAGGTTATATGGGGTCTGGAAAATCAACCATTGGACCTCTTTTAGCAAATGCACTTTCTTATAATTTTTTAGACTTTGATACCTTTATTGAAACTAAAGAGGGAAGTTCGATAAAAACTATTTTTAAAGATAAAGGAGAGATCTATTTTAGAAAAGTAGAGCATTTATATCTTAAAGAGTTACTTTCTCAAGATACTGATACTAGTAGAGTCATTGCTTTAGGAGGAGGAACACCTTGTTATGGTGGTAATATGGATATACTTAAAAATGATACTGTAAAAACAGTATACCTTAATACTTCATTTCAGGAGTTGTCTAAAAGATTGTGGGAAGCTAGAGAACAAAGACCTCTTATTTCATCTATGAAAGACTATGAGCAATTAGAAGATTATGTTCGTAAGCACCTTTTTGAAAGAAGTTATTATTATAATCAAGCAGATCTTATTTTAAAAGTAGGTAAAGATTCTGCTCAAGAAATTGCAATTAAAATTAAAGCTGGATTATTCTAACATTGCAGTATCATTTCCTTTTTCAAAAACAACTTTTACAGATTCGTTTAAAGAAGTACTTAATGAGATTCCTTTAAAGTCTGCTTTTACTGGGTATTTTTTATGATTTCTATTTACTAAGACAGCAGTTTTAAATCGTTTTAGCGGTACATCTAAAAAATGTTTTACGCCATAAATAAGCGTTGTACCAGAGTTTAATACATCATCTATTAATACAACAGATTTATTTTCATATTGAGTTGCTTCTAAAGATGTTGTAACTGTGCCTAGTGGTTGTTTTTTATTCATTTTGACTTCACATAGAATAGTAACTATAGGAGAGATTTCTTTTAAAATATCTGCTAGGCGTTGTGCAAGGATATATCCATTTTTTGAAATACCTGCTAGTATAACTTCTTTTTCATTTGCATTACTTTCATATATTTGATAGGCAATACGCTTTATTTTGTGTTGTATAGCAGTGTGATCTAGAATTGTTTCAAGTTTTACTTTCATCTATTTCTTAGTTGTTGGGTACTGTTATTCTTCTTCATTTTCTTTAAAGAACTCATCGTTCTCATAGATATCATCTATACTTCGTCTATCTTTTTTTGTAGGTCTACCAGTGCCTTTTTTTCGATAATAATCTTTTGAGTATTTAAGAAGGTCTAATTTTTCTAGATTCTCTTTTGGAGTACAATCTTTAACATACATTCCCACTAGTTTTGCTCCAAGTCTACTCTCAGGAAGATCTAAAACTTCTAAAACATATGATATTTGATTTTTTCTAACAGTGATTTTATCAGTAGGATAAATATCTCTTGAGGGTTTTATGATCTTGTCATTTACTTTGACTTGACCCTTCTTACAAGCTGTTGTTGCAATAGATCGAGTTTTAAAATAGCGCACACACCATAAAAATTTGTCTATTCTCATATTAAATTAAACCAAATAGACGTTATATGTGTCTATAATATGGACAAAAATACATCAAAATTGTATCTTGCAGTCTAAAAAGAGAAATACTGATGAAATTTAGAAATTACCTTGCACTTTTTGCTATACTTATAATTTGTGTAGCTTGCCCTAACGATGAAGACGACGGCATTACAACTGTAGAAGCTAGAGATAGAGGGGAGCAATCTATAACAGATGATGCCTTAATAAGAGAGTTTTTAGAGACACACTTTTATAATTATGAAGAATTTGAAAACCCTCCAGCAGATTTTGACTTTAAAGTAGTTATAGATACTATAGAAGGTGACAATAGTGACAAAACACCTATTATAGATATGCCGCAACTTACTACAAAAACATATGTAAGAAGTGATGCTGATCAAACTTTATATATTCTTACAGCTAGGCAAGGAGATAGTGAAGCTCCTCCTGCAACTATAGCAGATTCTACTTTCCTTACATATAATGGATATACATTGACAGAACCATCATTTTTTGATACAGCACCTAATCCTGTGTGGTTTGATTTGACAACTACAGTAGATGGTTTTACAAATGGCATAGCAGATTTTAAGGGCTCTGAAAATGGTGCTGTTGTAAATCAAGATGGAACTGTTTCATTTGATGGAGTTGGATCTGGAGCAATATTTATTCCTAGTGGTTTAGGGTTTTTTAATAGTACAGCTGGTGGAACTATTGATTTATATAGTAATCTTGTTTTTACATTTAACATAATTAATGTTGTAAGATCAGATCACGATGATGATGGTATTTATTCAATAGATGAAGATTTAGATAATAACGGATTCCTTTTTGATGATTTAGATAACCCTGATGATGATATAGCTTTTGCATATCTCGATCCTGATGATGATAATGACGGGGTGACGACTAATCTAGAAATAGTTACAGATGAAAATAATGATTTTATTTCTTCGATAGACACAGATGGTGATGGTATTCCAAATCATTTAGATGATGATGATGATGGAGACGGTCGTGATACTATAAACGAAATAGCTATTAATGCAACTACAGGTGCAATAACATTTCCTGATGAAGATGAAGACGGGATACCAGATTATTTAGATTCTGATAGTTAAAATATATGTTACGCTTTCGCGAAAACATAAAAAATCCATTTCTATAAATAGAAATGGATTTTTTAATATAAATATTATATGATTTTTATTTCTTCTTAAAAGCATAAGAAATACTCAATATCCATTGTGAAGGTCTAGTGTCAATTTCAAAACCAAATTCATTAGATTCTAATCCTTCTGCTATAGCTGTATTGTCAGAAAAAGCACCTTCATAACGTATGTCTATTCCTAGTTGCCCTAATGTTACTCCAGCACCTATTTGATACCCTAATGTAAGTGAATTCTCAGGTTCATCTATATCAAAACCATCTAAATCATTATTTAATATATATTGGAAAGAAGGTCCGGCTTTTATATTTAAAGGTCCTGCAATTTTTAGTCCTACAAGAAGTGGAATATCAATCTTTGTGAGATTATAATCTGTATTACTAATGATGATATTGCCACTATCAAATGATGTTGATAGTTTTGTAAATACAATTTCAGGTTGTACAAATAATCCCGAAAACTCAAATTTCCCAAAAGCGCCAACGTGATATCCTAATTTATCTTCCCCGTTAACTGTAATATTTGTAACAAAATCTCCAAATGTCGTAAGATCTCCAGTAGCTCCATAATTTAAGCCTCCTTTAATTCCAAAGCCAGCACTTTGACTAAATGCTGTACTACTCGATAAGAGTAATGCTGCAATAATTAAAATTCTCATAATGATTGTTTTGATTAATAAATGATAAATAAAAAGGCAGTATGTTACACTTCATACTGCCTTATGTTTATTTAAAACGTAAAATGCGTTTATTTATTTTCGCGTCATCACTTTTTGAGCTGCTTTAACAATAGCATCTGCATTAAGGCCATACTTTTCCATAAGTTGAGCTGGTGTTCCACTTTCTCCAAAAGTGTCTTGCGTTGCAACAAATTCTTGAGGTGTAGGAAGTGATTGTGATAGTTCACGAGCAACACTTTCTCCAAGACCACCTAAATAATTGTGCTCTTCTGCAGTTACAACACATCCAGTCTTTTTTACCGAAGCTAAAATTGCTTCGGCGTCTAGTGGTTTTATAGTATGTATGTCAATGACATCTGCAGTAATTCCTTGGGCGTGTAATACTTTTGTAGCCTCTAGAGCTTCCCAAACTAAGTGGCCAGTAGCCACGATGGTTACATCATTACCTTCTTGTAATTGTACCGCTTTTCCTATTTCAAATGTTTGATTTGCTGGAGTAAAATTAGGTACTACTGGGCGTCCAAAACGTAAATAAACAGGCCCCACGTGATCTGCAATAGCGATAGTAGCAGCTTTAGTCTGATTAAAGTCACAGGTATTTATTACCGTCATTCCTGGTAACATTTTCATAAGACCTATGTCTTCAAGTATCTGGTGTGTGGCACCATCTTCACCTAAGGTAAGACCAGCGTGAGAAGCACATATTTTTACATTCTTGTCAGAATATGCGATAGACTGTCGTATCTGGTCATAGACTCTACCTGTAGAGAAATTTGCAAATGTACCAGTAAATGGTATTTTTCCACCTATAGTGAGTCCAGCTGCAATGCCCATCATATTTGCTTCTGCAATTCCTATTTGGAAAAAACGCTCAGGATTTTCGTCTATAAATGTTTGTATTTTTAATGATCCAATAAGGTCTGCACAAAGGGATACCACATTTGGGTTTGTTCTTCCTAGTTCTGTCATTCCGGCTCCAAAACCTGATCTTGTATCTTTACTGCCTGTATTTTCGTATGTTTTCATTGTAATGTTTTTTGCTACTTTCACTAAGTATTGAGAACAAATTATTTTGAGTGTTGTTCCCGCTTTCGCGAAAGCGTACTAGAAAAAGTGTTAGTAATCGCCTAGAGTTTCTGGATTTTGAGCCAATGCACTTGCTAGTTGTTCGTCATTAGGAGCTTTACCGTGCCAAGCGTGTGTACCCATCATAAAATCTACGCCGTGTCCCATTATAGTGTGTAGTAAAATACATACCGGTTTACCGTTGTGAGCAAGCTCTTTTGCTTCTTTTATTCCAGTTAGTATAGCTTCTATATTATTTCCTTTTTCTATGTCAAGTACAATCCATCCAAAAGCTTCAAACTTTGCACGTAGACTTCCCATATTAAGAACGTGATCTGTACTTCCGTCTATTTGTTGACCGTTGAGGTCTACTGTTGCAATAAAGTTATCTACTTTTTTTGCAGATGCATACATAATAGCTTCCCAATTTTGACCTTCTTGCAACTCACCATCTCCCATAAGAGCATATACGGTGTTGTTATCATTATTGAGTTTTTTTGCTTGTGCTGCGCCTATCGCTACACTAAGTCCTTGACCTAATGATCCAGATGCCATACGTATACCAGGGAGTCCTTCGTGAGTTGTAGGATGTCCTTGTAAACGAGAGTTGAGAAGTCTAAATGTATTTAGTTCTTCTACTGGGAAATATCCAGATCTTGCAAGAACACTATAAAAAACAGGAGAAATATGACCGTTAGATAAGAAAAATAGATCTTCATCTATTCCATCCATATCAAATCCTTCTTTACGATTCATTATTTCTTGATAAAGCACGCTTATAAACTCTGCACATCCTAAAGAACCTCCAGGATGACCTGAGTTTACTTTGTGTACTTGTCGTACAATATCTCTACGCACTTGGGTAACAAATGCTTCTAGTTTTTTAATATCTGTCATTCTAATTTTGAATTTAGTGCCGTAAATGTAAGTGATCTAGCGCGGTAACCCAATAACAAGTGCATTAGATTGTAAAGGAGCACTTATTTTTATGAATTATTGAAAATAAAGTGAATTATGCAATTTTATCCATATTTTCAGAGAGTGTTCCTATGAATTTTGTGATAGGCCCTTTTACCATCATAGCCATCATTGCATTAAATTCTCCTTCAAATAGAAGTTGCACATCTGTTTTTTGAGCTTCGACTTCTTTAATATCTGCTGTTAGTGTAAAAGGAATTTTATCACTTGCAGCACCTAGAACTATTTTGTTATTAGGAACTCCTTCTTTTAAATCTAGTACAATTTCTGGCATTCCTTTAAGACCAAAGAGAAATCGAGTATCACTTATTTTTTCAAACTTGGTATTTTCTGGCATTAACTTTTCAAAGTTTTCGACGTTCATTAAAAAGTTATATACTGTCTCTTGTGATTGTTCTATCGTTTTTGTGGGACTTTCTAAGTTCATTATACATATGTTTTGTGCAGTAATTTATTTTAAAATTACTACTATAGGTTTTTATTAATTTTAAAGAGGTAATTTGTTGTTAAGACCAATTTGCAGGGTCTTTACGCCAGTTTTCTAATGTTTCTTGTTGTTGCTTAGTAATATAGCTAGTTTCTCTCGCTTGAAGTAATAGATTTGAGTAATCACTTAATGTGTGTAGCTGAACTCCAGCTGTTTCAAAATTTTGATCTGCAATTTCAAAACCATAAGTAAATATAGCAAGCATACCTTTAACATTCATTTCAGAATTTTTAAGCGCTTCAACGGCCATTAAGCTACTTTTTCCAGTACTTATAAGGTCTTCTATAACGACAACATTGCTATTAGGTTCTAAATGCCCCTCTATTTGATTCTTACGTCCGTGCTTTTTTGGTTCTGGGCGTACATATGCAAAAGGTATATTTAAATAATCTGCCACGAGCATACCTATTCCTATTGCTCCTGTAGCAACTCCTACAATAGCGTCTGGCTTCCCATAAATACGCTCTACTTGCTTTGCCATTTCTTGATGGATGTAATTACGTATTGTAGGGTATGACAATGTAATACGGTTATCACAATAAATAGGAGATTTCCATCCAGAAGCCCACGTAAAAGGTTCTTGTGGTTGTAATTTTATTGCGTTAATTTGCAATAATAATTCTGCGGTTTTTTTTGCCGTTTCTTTATCTAAAATCATACTGCAAATGTATAAAGTTTTTGTTAATGATATTCCAATTATCTTATCCACTGAGAAGGATATAGGAAAACGTTATAAATCTATGCCAATCAAGAAGGTAAAGATTAAAAAATTAATAAAAAAACTATATGAAGGAGAACAATTGTATGTAAATCTTTATCATAAGACTGAAGAGAAACTTTTTAAGCAATTAAGAAAGAAATTAAAAGTAGTTGTAGCTGGTGGAGGATTGGTGTATAATGACAGTAAAGAGATTTTATTTATACATCGTAATGGTCGTTGGGATTTGCCCAAAGGAAAAATAGAAAAAGAAGAAGAAATAGAAGCTTGTGCAATACGAGAGGTAGAAGAGGAAACTGGAGTGACAGGATTATCAATAAGGAAACAATTACAAACTACATATCACGTTTTTAAACGTAATGGAAAGTTTCGTCTTAAAGAGACCTTCTGGTATGAGATGCACACAAGTTCTACAGGTGAGCTAACCCCTCAAAAGGAAGAAGGAATTAAAAAAGCAAAATGGCTCAACTTTGATAAGGCTCAAAAAGCACTTGATAAATCTTATGAAAATATAAAAATGATTTTCCCTAAAGAATATCTAGTTAAGCACCCTAACGATAGGGTATCTTAAATGTGCTTTTTCATAAGAAGGAGATTTTTTATGTATCCAATCTAGTTGTGCATACCAGTTTGAGGCAAAGTCTTTATCTAATGATTTTTTGAGATTAAATTCTATCTGTATTTTAGGGTTTTGTTTTAAAAAAGCGGCAGCCTTGTCTTCCCAAACGTATGGTGAAAAATGTTCTTTTTGCTGTAAGATCGTGTCAAAATAATTCCAGTTAAAAAAACTATCTGTCGCTGCAGGCTCTAATGTTTCTAATAAATAACGTATTCCTTTTTGATCTGTTGGAATATAATAGCCGCCAGTAGCTATTGTCACTTCTTGTGTAGTTGATTTTACAGAGGTGTTATAATGTAAATAGTGACCTTCGTAAGCCTGCTTGCGTGTTTCATAGGTATCTATATGATATACCTCTGCAGTAAAAGTAGAGTCTTTCTTTAGTTGCTTGAAATCAATATTATTAGATTTTAAGATGAGTGCAATATCTCTATATCCACCTGGTATAACATATGCTTTAGGTATTGATACTTCATTCATAGGTTTAAAATAGTCATAGTAAGTAACCTCTTTTGTAAAAGGCTTTTGCTTGTTATATTTTAAGCGGTTTTGACCAGTGATGAGACTTGGTATCATCTCACCCTCATATCCTTCAAAGTTTAAAGTAGTGGTTTTAGTACTGTCTATAGAAAATTGTAATGGATAGGTTTCCGCTTTCGCGAAAGCGTTAAAAGCTTCTTCACGCGCTTCTTTTATGGCTTCAGATTCTTTATTTGTGATCTCTATAGCGCTTTTTAGTAGCTCATATGTTCCTTCTACTCTAGGTTTATAGGGTTTGAGCATATGTGTTTCTACCATAAGCCCTATGGTGTTCCATAGGGTTGTAAACCCGGTAGAATATCTGGGATGATCCATAAACTGACTAAATCCTTTTTCTGGAACGGTATTAAATACGTTTACATATGGTGTGATTTTCCAATCTTTTGCATTGAGATCTTTCTCTAACATAGGTTGAAACGTGCTATGCACATAATCACCTAGATTACCTCCCAGTTTATTATGTTGTGTAAATAAATGTGTGAGTGTGTACTGGTAGTCTGCACCATTGCTCACGTGATTATCTATAAATACATCTGGTTGTATCATATGATAGATTTTTGCAAAAGCAGCTGCATTTTTTGTGTCGCGTTTTATAAAGTCACGGTTGAGGTCATAGTTTTTTGCGTTTCCTCTAAAACCGTATGCTTTTGGTCCATTTTGATTGGTTCTTGAAGTGCTATTTCTATTTAAGGCTCCTCCTATATTATAGATAGCAATTGCACCTATCCATACATTTTCTGGGGTTTCTATTGTGCCTTGTGCGAGATCTCGCATAAGCATCATTGTAGCGTCTATACCGTCAGACTCTCCAGGATGTATACCGTTATTTATGAGTAATCGACGCTGGTCTTGATGATCTTCAAATTCACTTTCAAAACTTCTATTAGGATTAAAGGTGATTAGTGTGAGTGGTTCTCCTATGTCTGTAGTGCCTACTTCATAGGTTTTTATAGATGTATAAGCATTATCTAATTCCTTATAAAAAGAGATGACTTCTTCATAAGTGGGTGTTTCTGTACCATCACTTTTTTCAAATAAGGTTGTAAAGTCTTTATTTTCTGGATTATCTTTTGTCTCACCACAACTTAAAAAGCCTAATAAAATAGTGATTGTGATTAAATATCTCATAAGTGATTAATTATAGCGTGAAGATACAAATTGGTAAAAAAAGTAAGCCTCATTATATATGTTAGAATGAGGTTAAAAGTTTAAAACTTCTAAATGGTTAGAAAAACGGAGTGTATTGCATCACTCTAAAGTCTAAGGTGTTGAATTTTTGATTTTTAGCTTTAAGTTCTTTGTATAAAGCAATACTTCCTACGGCTCTGTTTGCTGCTCCAGATGGTGCTGTGAGTGATACGGTTGTGATCTTTCTATCGTCTAAATAAAAACGATGTATGCGAGGTACTGTGTTTTGAACAATTTCTAATTGTATAGATTGTTTTTTACACGCTTTTCTAAAGAAATATTCTGGCCCATTTTTACTGTTGCCACCAGTAAAAAGTAGTGTGTCTACTTGTTTGTGTTTTGTGAGATAACCAAAAATATCTCTCAAAACGACATCTTGCATTCCTATATCTGAAGCATCTACTTTTTTTCTTTGTGCAGAGGCAACAATATCACAAACGCCAATGTCTCTTGAAAGTAGAAACTCTTTACGTTGTTTTATGGCTTTTTCTGTAGTTTCAAAGTCTAGATTGAGATTAAAGATGGTGTTGAGAATAGGCCATAATTGTCCATCGATACTTCCGTAAGAAAAATTCACATCTCCAGGTTTTAAATCTCCTTTTGTAAAACGAGGTGGAGGTAAAGTACCTACAATAAGTTTTGTAGCTTTCTCCAGGTTAAAAGGAGGATATGGATGTGTGTGGTTGAACACTATTGAAGTTCTTTAATGGTTTGATGAACTTCATTAAAAATTGCTCGATACTTTTTCTTATTAGGTTTTGTGAGGTTGGTATATTCATTTTGCATCTCAGACAAAATTTCTACAGCATTGTCTTTTTTATTATTATCTAAATAAAATTTAGAAAGTTCTAAGCGTTCTGCATAGTTAGAATACCGTTGGTCTATTTTCTTTAAAATTGTTTCTGCTTCTTCTAGAGAACCTTCTTTTGATAAAGAAAGACCATATAAGAATTGCGCTCTTGATTTTTCAAAATCATTTTTAATTTTTAAAACCTCTGCTATTTTTATGACCTCATTATATTTTTCTTGATGAAATAATGTTTTTAGTAATTGCGAATTTGCATAAAAATCACTTGAATGACTTCCAGATAATGCTGTTTTGTATTCTTCTTCTGCTAATGCATAATTGTGCTGTTCAAATAGCGCATCTGCAAGATCAATACGATTTTGGAAAGTGTCTGAAAAAGCCACTTTTTTCTCAAGGTCTTTTATTTTTTTAGAAGGGTTTATAGTCGTTATAATTTCATTTTGTGCTATTTCAACATTTTTCTTTGTAAGGAGATGTGTCACTCCATAAATGAGACAACCTATAGCTGGTAAGAATATAATAACAAAGTACCAATATGTATTGTTACGTGTTTTGTATATGTGATATATACAGATAGCCTGTAGAATAATAATTATGTAATAGTACATATTGTATAATTAGAATATTGATGTTCTAAACATACATAAAATTTAATGATGTGGAGTGTGAAATTTACGACTTTGCTAACTTCCTTAAAATATTTAATCTCTTTTTTTCAGTATGGCGTCTTAGGGTATTACCCATACATTCGCTTGTAGTATTACTCCAAGTATCAGGAGTGTGTTTTTGAAATTTGATAGACTGTTTACTAAATACAAGGTATTTTGTGTCTGGTTCAAAACTATAGCCACAATAGATCTCAGATTGGTCAGAGTAAATATCTATGGTTTGTACCTCTCTGCCTTTAATCATCTCGGTTACTTTAAAAGTATATTTGATGGGTACATCAAAAGGTCTTAATTTACCTATAGGGGTGTTATCCATATCTTCCACTTTAATGACCTCACCTAAAAAGATGGTAGAAGTATTATAAAACTCAGAAGTTGTAAGTTCTTTTGAAGACATTTTTTCATTTGTAATACAGTTACAAATGGTATTATTTTCTGCTGTTACAAGAAAAAAAGGAATAGATGATATAACTATAAGTATAGATTTTATCATCTAGTAAAGACAAATTCATTTTTAGCTTCGTTAGATTCTTCTGCACTATATGCATAGTCATCATAGTCAAAACTTTTAATACCGTCTATAGAATTAATATCATTATCTATAATATATCTCACCATAGAACCTCTTGCTTTTTTTGCAAAGAAAGAAATAATCTTAAGTTTCCCGTTTTTAAAATCTTTAAAAATAGGAGTGATTATAGGAGTCTTTATTTTTTTAGGTTGTAATACTTTGTAATATTCATTACTCGCAAGATTTACAAAAAGCTCATCATCTTTTAATTCTTTATTAATAGCATTTGTAAGTGTTTCTCCCCAAAAACCATATAAGTTTTTGTGACCATTATAAGCAAGTTTAGTTCCCATTTCTAGTCTGTAAGCTTGCATTAAATCTAGAGGTTTTAATATACCGTACATTCCGCTTAGGATGCGGAGAGTATCTTGCAATTTGTCAAGTTTTTCTTCTGGTAATGAGTATGCATCAAGACCATTATAAACATCTCCATTAAAAGTATATACTGCTGGTCTTGCATTACTTTTTGTAAAAGGTGTTGTAAAGTCTTGATAGCGCTGGTAGTTTAAATCTGCAAGTTTCTCACTTATGCTCATTAAATCTTGAATCTCTTTTTTTGAAGTTGTAGAGAGCTTAGTGTTAAGTTCTTCTGCTTGCTCAATAAACTGAGGTTGCGTTGCTCTCGTAGTAGGAAGTTTGTCTTCAAAGTTGAGAGATTTTGCGGGCGATACAACAATTTTCATAAGTGTCTTTCTTTTGCAGTAAAATTAAAACAATCTATCTATTTTGATATTAAATTGCTATTGTTTTTGATTATATAGAGATTACTATTTTTAACAATTAACCTTGTAAGGGAAACTATACGCTTTTGCAAAAGCGATAAAATAGTATAACCAACTCTTTAAATGTATTAGTGAGTTCATTATATTACTTTACATTTTGTAATTTTCAAAAAGCACTTTGCCAAAATCTTTTTGAGTAGTCATACTTTCGTAAATCCCATCTCCATATCGATGCATAAGTTTTGTCCCTTGTCTATGTAATACCCAATTATCATCTTCTTTTGAGTATTTAAAAGTGACTATGTCATAGCTGCCAGAGGTATTCCCATACCCAGTATATTCAAGAGAGAAATAACCGTTATTTATGACAACATTATCAAAGCTGGTTCCGTCTACATTATCTAGTTCAACCGCATCGTGTTTTGCAGCTAGTGTATATGTTCCATTTTTTTGACCTACGAGTATATAAAAATGTTCTATATATTCTGACTCATCGTCCATTTTGAACCTCAATATAAGATCTTCATAATCATCTCGATTTAAGTCACCTGTAAATATGTTTACATCATTAGAGGTTAAAGATGTAGGTATGAATTTTTTTATTTTTTCAAAAAGCATTCCCTGTCCTATACATATATTATAAGAGCAAAATAAAAAGGTCATTATCAGCTAACAAGTAATATTTGTTTTTCTCATAGTAGTTAATTTATATGGTGTTTTTACGCTTTCGCGAAAGCGTGCTACTCCTTACTGTGTTGTGCATAGGTACTCCACTTTTCGACACAAGCACTCATATCTTCTGGAATAGGGCAATTAAAATGTTTTAACTCTCCAGTAGTGGGATGAATAAAACCAAGTGTTTTTGCGTGTAATGCTTGTCTAGGTAATATTTTAAAACAGTTATCTACAAACTGTTTGTATTTTGAAAACGAAGTCCCTTTTAAAATAGCATTACCACCATAACGCTCATCATTAAAAAGCGTGTGACCTATGTATTTCATATGCACACGTATTTGGTGTGTGCGTCCAGTCTCAAGTTTACAACTTACGAGGGTGACATATCCTAAGCGTTCTATAACTTTATAATGAGTGACGGCTGGTTTTCCTAGGTCTGCATCGTCTCCAGTAAAAACAGTGTTTTGTAATCTATTTTTAGGATGACGTCCTATATTTCCTTCTATCGTACCTTGGTCTTCTGTGACATTACCCCATACTATAGCAACATATTCTCGCTCTGTTGTTTTGTTAAAAAACTGTTTAGACAGATGTGTCATTGCTTGTTCTGTCTTTGCAACGACCAGTAATCCACTAGTGTCTTTATCTATACGATGTACAAGACCTGGGCGATCACTACTATTATTTGGTAAGTTTTCAAAATGGTGTATGAGAGCATTTATAAGTGTTCCAGAGTAATTACCGTGACCAGGATGTACGACCATACCAGCAGGTTTATTAACTACTAGAAGATCATCGTCTTCATATACAATATCAATAGGGATGTCTTCTGGAGTCAGCAAGTTTTCGTGTGGTGGGTATTCAAATAGCACACGCACATTATCATCTGCTTTTACCTTATAATTTTGTTTTACAACAATATTATTTACGTAAATACATCCGTTTCTTGCTGCTTTCTGAATTTTACTTCGAGTAGAATTTTCTATAAAATTCATTAAAAATTTATCTACACGTAAAGGTTCCTGACCTTTTCTAGCAGTAAAACTGTAATGTTCATAAAGGTCGTCATCTTGAGGTTCTGGCCCTATGAGTTGCTCTTCATCCATAATTTGTTCTTCTTCATAAAAGTGATTTAGAGTTCCTCTCTGTAATCACCTTTTCCATTACCTAAAACGAGATCAATAACAGATGTTTTTTCCAGTCTGTCTCCGGTTTTTATCTTTTTTCCTTTGTGACGTAATTCTCTTACTTCATCTTTTCCTATCCAGTCTACATAGGTTACTTTACCTATGGTAAAGCCCATTGCTTGCAATTGTGGTTCTGCCTGTCTTCGTGTTTTTCCAACTACTGGTGGAATCATCATTTTTTGATATCCAGAAGGATTAAGAACGACATAGATCTGCCTGTTTTCTTTTACAAATTTTCCAGCATCTGGTTCTTGTTCAATTACCGAAAATTTTGGGTATTTAGGATTAAAGTTTGCACTATCAATAATGAAGTAACGCAACTTTGCATTAGAGAGTTCTTGTTGTACAAGATCTAGTGTCATTCCTTTAATATCTGGAACAGCGATGCGCTCGTCGTGATTTGTAGTACTACTCAACCACCATTTAGTGATAAAGACAAAACTGATAAGAATAATAATGGCAAGTGCGATTTGTTTTAAAAACGACTTACTAACTAAGAATTTTAAAAAACTCATAAAGGGATCTGGTTAGGGATACAAATATATAAAATAGATAGGCTATTTTTACCATAACGTTCATACAGTAAGATTGTTTCTTGATTGTTAAAATAAAATAGAAGTGCAGCAAAAAAATATCGCAGTTTTAATGGGAGGTTATGGTAGTGAATATCAGATCTCACTCAATAGTGGCGCTACCGTAGTAGCGTCTTTAGACAAAGAAAAATATAATGTATATCCAGTACATATTCTTCAAGAAGGTTGGTTTTGTATTATAGATAATACGCGTTTTGAGATTGATAAAGGCGATTTTAGTGTCACCGCTGTAGAAAAAAAAATAACGTTTGATGCCTGTTACAACACTATACACGGCACACCTGGCGAAGACGGGAAATTACAAGCATATCTGGAATTACTAAATATCCCGCAGACTAGTTGTGCTTTTTACGAAAGTGCTCTAACCTTTAATAAACGTGATACTTTAAGTGTTCTTAAACCCTATGGGATACCTATGGCTACTTCGGTATATGTAAATGAAGGAGACGAGATCTCAATGGATTTTAAAAACAGTCTTTCTATACAAATAGGATATCCTTGTTTTGTAAAACCTAACCGAGCGGGATCTAGTTATGGTGTGAGTAAAGTGTATAAAGAAGGAGATTTAGAAGAAGCAATAAACATTGCTTTT
>CALKZS010000149.1 GCA_938002835.1 uncultured Dokdonia sp.
AATCTCTTCTTCATCTTTTCTATCCTCTGTTACTTTATGAGTTGTCTTTCCTTTAGGTTTTAAAGGAGTATCAATAACACTAGCATCGATTATAGCTCCTGTTTTTACGATTATTTTGTGAGCCTCTAGTTGTCTATTGATTTCTTTAAAAAGAAGTTCATAAGCTGTTGCTTTAAAATGATAATAATTGGACGCCCATCTATAAGTGTATTTATTTGTGTGAAAAATGTACGTTTGATCTTACGAGAACGTATATCGCAAATATTATCGGCTAAAGTGGGGTGTTGTACTAGTTCCATAAAAAAAGATACAAAATGTATCCAATTTAAACAAACCCTTGCAACGGTCTCAAGTTTTGACTAATCCCGAAATGGATAAGAAAAAATGAATCAGACAGAGTTTAAATTACACACCCAAAAAAGTTAAGTATACCGCTATTTTCTATTTAACCTTTTTAATATTTTTTTTTAAAAGTCTATTCTACTACACTACAATTGGATAAAATAAGTGGCATTAAAACCAAAGAAAAAATTACCATCTTTAAAATTAAAATTTCTACTTGTCTGAGTAATAAATGTATCTTCTGTAAAAATTTGATTATTAGTCATTGTAAATTGTAGTAAGATATTTTTAACATCCCAATTTACCCCTAATGCAAAAGCCCCATAAGTTTCTATACTTTCAAGTTCATTTGCAACATAATAATATTCTGAAACAACACTTACGTGATTTGCGACTTTATATCTCCCTCCAAAACCTAAAGCAAAGTGATTATTATCATCTATAGGGTTACTAGATGAACTCCTATGAACAAATGTTGGACTTATTTGTAATGAAAAAGAAGAATTTATTTTTCTAGCTATAAGTAGTTGTGTTGTAAAAGCTGTTCTATCAAAAAACCCATCTCTATTTTCTATTCCTGTAAGTTGACGTGAACGATATGTTGCCGTTTGCAACCCAGTTACCCCAATAGGGCTACCTTCTCCTTCAATACCTTGACGTATAAATCTATATTTAATATACCCATCTGCAATACCATTAGGAGGTCCATAACCTATTCCTGCTGTAAAACGATCTGTAAAAGCATAATCTACTCCAAAACGAGCGCACATTCTATCTGCAATAAAATTATTATTACTTTCTTCAATAGTATTCCAATATCTACTCATAAAAGTAGCTTCTAGCGCTCCTTTTTTTCGTGTTTCAACAGAATGTCCTATAGATAACCTATTACCTTTGAAAGTAGACATTGCATAGGATGGTTCTTTCACCTCTTCTTTTACTAGTTTAGATAACAAATCTTGAGCCCATAACTGTTGTGAACCCATTGATATTAATATTAAAAAAACAACATAATATAATCTAATTTTCATATTCTGAATAGTCAAAATTAAAAGTAACTTGAATGCTTTTTGCTATATTAGGAGAAAGCAATGGAGGTATCTTAATATTAAAATCTTTTACTAATATCTCTACTTCTCCTTTTACAGATAACACATCTCCTATTTTATTAATATCTATTTTAAACTCGAGAGTTTTTTTAATTCCTTTTAATATAAAATCACCTTTAACTATACGAGTTTGAGTACCAATATGTGTAGGGTCTAAATTTTGAATAACACCTTCAAAACTAGCCTTTGGAAATAAATCTGACTCTATATAACTTTCGTTAAAATGTTCTTCCATAAGAGACTTTTCAAACTTAAAAGCTCTCATTAAAATACTTACCGCAATCTCTCCTGTACTAAAATCTATAAGACTAAGTACTTGATCATTGTTAGCTTTAATATTCTCTGCAGATGTATATGAGAAAAAAGACATTTCTCCTTGCCTAGCTATATACTGATTTGATTTTTGAGAGTTACAATTCATTGAAATCAAAAGAAATAGAAATGAAGAAAGAAAGAGTAATTTTTTATTCATAGATTTTTTCATTGCGCGATTATGCAATTTAATAAAATAGCATCCATTAAAAAGCCTTTAAGAATACCTTTTACTATTATTTTATCACCAATTTTTAATTTTAATATTTCAAAATTTTGATCAGGTTGCATCTCACAGATAATTTGTCTGTTATAATTATCTCCTTCTAATAATATGGTGTATAAATTATCGCGGTGATTAATTTCCTTTACCACTCCTTCTACTTCAATAGCTTTTTCTATATAATCTATTAAATCTCCTGATGATCTACTTTGTAACCCTGCAAATAATTCTTTACTTGTAAGACTTTTATGCGTTTCAACCGTTCTAGTATCAGGTTTCACTTCTAAAACTTTATAAGCTATTATCGATATGACAATAGCTGTTAATAGTAATATTGAAACAATAATTAACTTATGTATATTTCTATAGTTTATAAATTTCATTTTTAGAAATTTTACACTTTCTTATCTTTTGTAAGATGGTCCTTTAAATTCAAAAATACATTCTTACTAGTTGTATCTTATCAAAAAAAATGAAATCTTAAGTAAAGTGGAATTTTTAAGTTTAAAACGGAAGAACTAATCGGGTAAATCATCTAACTAAAGTAACATTACTTTACATTTGTTATGTCATAATTATATAAATGAGAAATTACAGAATCTATATATACATTACATTAGGCTTTACGCTATTCTTTTTTATAATCGCATTTATAACAACACCATATTTTGTTAGTCATAATATAATTGCGCTTTTAGACAATGAAATTTCAACTGCAAAGGTAGAAACACATCAAGTAGCTACAATAATAGGAGAGGCAGTTATCACTAAAGAAAATAAAAGTAAGGCAATTTCTAGTGTACAAAAAGCACTAGTAAATAAAGACCAAGAAAACATTTATCTATCTGTAATAGACTGGTCTGGAAAAATAGTTTCTTATCCTGATCCTACTGAAATTGGAAGCAAGAGTTATGAACAAGCAGCTGGAATTGTAACTACTGAAGATCTAATCACAGGTGAAAATCTTTTTAACTATATAAAAAACATTGAAAACAACATTGAATTAAATGTAGGAGAAAACATAATTTATACATTGCCTATTCCTAATTCTGATCTCATTGTTGCCGCTCATATTAACATAAAAAACATTCAGTCTCAGATTGAAAAACATCGCCTTTATTACAATACTAGTTTTTTAATCATAGGGCTTATCACTTTATTATTTCTTCTTGCTGTAATACGTTTTGTATCTAGTTATTATGAAGAACAACTTGCAATTAAAACAAATAAGATAGAAGACAGTGTATTAAATCTATCAAAGTTAAACACATCGTTAGAAAATCATCAAAAAAACCTAATAGAGATAAGAAAAGCTCAAGAACGTAATATTGAAAAAATTGGAAATGAGACTTCAGAAGAGATTCCAGAAAAATCTAAGCAACGGTTACTAACATATGTACGCAATGAGCTTCTGTCTATTCCTACAGAAGATATTGCATATATTTATGTAGACAATACTATAACATATGTTATAAATAAAAATGGAAGAAGATCTACTACAAATGACAGCCTAGATCATATATTTACTTCATTAGATAGCAAACTATTTTTTAGAGCTAACAGACAAATTATTGTAAGCATACAAGCTATTGAAACCATTAAAAAATTTGGGAATAGTGCTTTAAAAATACAAACTAATCCAGAATCTGAAATTGAAATTGTAATAGGTAAAAACAAAGCTGCTTCATTTAAACAGTGGCTAGATTTATAACGCCTCTAAGTATACATTACAATCTCTACTTCTTTTTCAAATCAAGATGCTTTGCAAAATAATCACAAAAATCTTTCATTGTATCTGCCATTTTATCATTTCCTGTAGCTCGTCTAAAAGAGTCTGTCATACCTACAAGCGTCTGATGGAAAAATACTTGCATCTCATCTACAGGCATATCTTTTGTCCATAGATCTATACGAACAGATTCTTGATTTTTATAATCCCATAATGATAGTAAAACAGCTTTTGCTTCTTCATTTGCAACACCACCATCTCGGGCTGTCCAAGCTAGTTTTTCTGGTATACGATTTTCATCAAGTTCTACAGCTATTTTTATATCTGATGTATGCGTCTTTTTTGACATAATTATGGTTTGTATTTCGCGGAAGCAAAGATAGTCTCTGCATCTTGAATGAGCATTGTTTTGAGAAGAACATCGTTATTTTCCATATAAGATTTTACGATTTCATATCCTATGTATCTACCTATACGCCCTGGAGTCTCGTTATCAAAGTCTAGATAAAATTTTGAAAATGGTGCGGGATTTAGAAACCTGCTTAGCATTTTGCTATCTGTAGTATAAACATCTCCTTTTACAAAATACTCCCAGATATATTGTTCATTTTCTCTTGCAAAAGTGAGCTCTTCTTCAGTATAACTTAACACTTCATATTCTGGTTTTGTGGTAAGAAATGAATGCATTGCATACAGCTTTTTACCTTCATATATCATTTCTGAAAGAAAGGCTCTATTTTTTGTTTTTGATGTTACTTTTTTTGCAAAAGCGTGAGCAACATCTACATCTATTTGTTCTCTTCTAAAATTCTTTGACTGAAATGTTGGTATCCCTGTATAAAAATGATGGTCTTTACCTAAATAAGTGTCAAGGCCTATAATAAGCAACGTATCTGCTAGAATTACCTTATTACGATACTCTACATTATTTGTTATAGTAACTACTTTAGGCACTATAGCTTTTGGGTAATAATACTTAATATGTTTAAATAAGTTTTCTAAAGCTTCTTGCTCTTGATTTATATCTGGAAATACCTTTGCTACCTCTGTATTAATTTCTTGTTGTATTGTATCTATAAATTTTGCTTTCCAATATTCATCTGGAAAACGATTTGAAAACAAATAGGGGAATTTTTTTTTAAGACTGGATAAATCTTGTTCTGTTGCTTTTGAAAACTGCTCATCAAATCGTACAACTTCTATATTTACTGGAATGTTTGCAATATCTGAAGGGATTTTAACTCCTTTATCACAACTATAAAAGAGCATAGAAAATAAAAATAAGACAAGATATTTATTCATATAGTTTGTATCTTTAAATTTAGAAATCAGATTTCTTTTAAAACCTATAACTTATTTATTTAAGCAAAAATACCACATTTAAACACCTTAACATATACCCTATGCAAACAGAAAAAGTAGTAAATCACATTGTAAACTGGCTTAAAGAATATGCTAATAACGCAGGAATGTCTGGATTTGTTATTGGAATAAGTGGTGGTATCGATAGTGCTCTTACCTCAACACTGTGTGCTAAAACTGGTCTAAAAGTATTGTGTCTAGAGATGCCTATACATCAAGATGAGCGTCAAGTTACACGTGCAAAAGAACACATAGATCAACTTAAGAAGCGTTTTTCTAATGTTTCAAATTTAGAAGTAAATCTTACTCAAACCTTTGAGAATTTAAAAAGAGCTGTCCCTCAAGTTAAACAAAGTGAACAACTTAACTTAAGTCTAGCAAATACAAGAGCCCGATTAAGAATGAGTACTCTTTACTACTTTGCCGGTTTACATAAATATCTTGTAGCTGGAACAGGAAATAAAGTAGAAGATTTTGGCGTAGGTTTTTATACTAAATACGGAGACGGTGGAGTAGATTTAAGTCCAATAGCAGATCTTATGAAATCTGAAGTATACCAACTCGCAGCAGCTGTAGGTGTTCCTTCTAGTATCCAGAAAGCTGCTCCAACTGATGGCCTATGGGGTGACGACAGAACAGATGAAGATCAAATAGGTGCCTCATATGACCAACTAGAATGGGCTATGAAACAAGATGCAGATGGGCGCAATTCTCAAAATTTTGAAGGTGAAGAAGCTCGTGTTTTTAATTTATACAAAAAGCTTAACACTGCAAACTTACATAAAATGAATCCCATTCCAGTATGTATCATACCAGATGAACTGTTAAATTAAGCGTTTTGTCGATTATTCTCGTAAAAGTTTCGGTTTTTGTATTAAAAAACTTTTCTTTGTAAGAATTAAACAAGTTTATCTACTCCCCTACTTGTTTACTATAAGTTAAACAAAAGCAATGAGCAAAGTTTTAATAGCAGATCATCACCCAATTTCCCAAAAAGGGATATCTTCTATTCTCAAAAGTGAGAAAGAAATTTCATACAGAATTGTTGGTTATGTTACAGATGGTAATGATTTACTCAACACATTGACATCTAAAGATGTAGATATTCTTATACTTGAGATTGACATACCTAATCTTAATAGTATTACAGCATTAAAAGCTATAAAAAGGGAATTTCCTAATCTCAAAATATTAGTTTTAAGTTGTCATCCAGAAGAGATGTATGCGCTTAGTGCCATAAAATATGGAGCAAGAGGTTATATCGCAAAAACAGCTACATTAGAGCGTATTTTGTCTGCTATTAATCAAGTAGAAAAAGGTGGTATTTATCTTAATGAGGCTTTGAGCCAACGATTAGTATATGAAGGAAATACATCACAAGGCCTTGCCTATAAATACAAGAAGCTTTCGAGTAGAGAAATAGAAGTTCTTAATCTTCTATCTAATGGAAAACGCAATAAAGAAATTGCTCACGATCTAGATATTAATGAAAAAACAGTGAGTACTTATAAAATGAGACTACTCAAAAAGCTAGAAGCTCAAAACGTAGCAGAGCTCATTAAACACGCACGTTTATTAGAGAGTGCACATATCTAAACAGAGAGCACTCTACCTAATTTATTACCCAACAATGTATTGAGAGATTGATAATCCAGAATATCTCTTATTACATCTTGATTATCATTACTATCAAGGGTTTGTTCCATTAAATCTTTTATTTTTTGAGTAATCAAGTATTTACGTAAACTCAATACAGTTTCTGAAACAAACTGAGCTATAGAAGTTTCTTTTTTACGTACATACACCTCTCGTGTATCCCAACGATGTAGTTCATACTTTTCATCATTAAGAACTATATTAGAAATTTCAGACGCTTCTTCAGGCGCAAGCTCATTAATAAAGTTCTGAATTTTAAATTCTGGATCATTATGAAGCCTCTCTACAATCTTACTGTATAAAGCCTTAAAAAGATCATTTGTAAACTCTATCTCATCATCTTGTAAATCTAGATAGATTTTTTCAAAAACCCTAGATTTTTGAACCACTGGCTCCAACTCTAAACTCCCATCTTCATTTTCTTTTAAAATAAGATCTTCAAAATCTTCTTCCACCTTCCCATATAACAATAACGCCTCTATGAGTTTACGTTCTAACTCATAAAGCACATTTACTTTCTGTGCTTGATCTGGCATTTCATCAGGAACAACAGCCATAGACTCTTGCACTTTAGAACGCTCTTGTTTTAAAGCTTCTTTTTTGTTTTTATTAAGTATTTGAGCAAGTGTATTATACAGCACATTTTCAGAAACCTCCATAATACGTGCACATTCTTGCACATAAATCTCTTGTTTTATAGCATCTGGTATTTTTGAAATACTCTCTACCATATCCCTAACAGTTGCTGCTTTTTTTACAGGGTCTCCAGCTGCTTCTTCAACTAATAAATTTGCCTTATACTGGATAAAATCTTTTGCATTCTCATTAAAATAGGTGAGTATCTCTTCTTTAGAATGCTTTCGCGAAAAGCTATCTGGGTCTTCACCTTCAGGAAATGAACATACTTTTACATTCATTCCTTGTTCTAAAATAAGATCAATACCTCTTAAAGCTGCTCGTTGTCCTGCCGCATCTCCATCAAAAAGTACTGTAATGTTTTTTGTGAGTCTATTAATAAGGCGTATTTGCTCGGGTGTGAGCGCCGTTCCTGAAGATGAAACTACATTCTCTATACCAGTTTGATACATCTGTATAACATCTGTATATCCTTCTACCAGATAACAGTTATCTTCTTTAGCAATCATTTGTTTTGCATAGTAAATACCATACAACACTTTACTCTTATGATAGATCTCACTCTCTGGAGAGTTGAGATATTTTGCTGCCTTTTTACTACTATCTAAAATACGTCCACCAAAACCCAGCACACGACCACTCATAGAATGTATAGGAAACATCACACGTCCTTTAAAACGATCAAACTGTTTCTCTTCCTTTACAATGGAGAGTCCCGTTTTTTCTAAATAGTCTAACTTATACCCTTTTCTTATAGCCTCACTAGTAAAAGCATCCCATTGATCTGGGTTATATCCTAACTCAAACTTTTTTATGGTCTCATCTGTAAACCCTCTTTCCTTAAAATACGAAAGCCCTATCGCTTTACCTATCTCACTATTAAGAAGTGTTTTATGGTAATAATCACGCGCATATTCACTTACGAGATACATACTTTCACGCTCATTTGCAGCTTCTTTTTGCTCATCCGTGCGTTCGGTTTCTTCTACCTCAATATTGTATTTCTTTGCAAGATACTTTATAGCTTCTGGATAACTAAAATGCTCGTGCTCCATTAAAAATGAAACAGCACTTCCTCCTTTTCCAGTAGAAAAATCTTTCCAAATTTGTTTTACAGGACTTACCATAAAACTAGGTGTGCGCTCATCAGAAAATGGAGAAAGCCCTTTAAAATTAGATCCCGATTTTTTAAGATTTACAAAATCACCTATGACCTCTTCTACTCGAGCGGTTTCAAAAACTTTATCTATGGTTTCCTTGCTTATCAAAAAGAGATACTATTTAATTGATCTGTAAAAATAGAAGATTTATGATATATAGTATTCTTATAATGGGATAATAATATCTGAAATAATCTAAATACGACTTAAAACAACATCATATCACCCATAAAAAATAAAACTTAAAAAAGTCAGCTTCCATTACAGAAACTGACTGTTTTATTTTTGTTACGCTTTCGCGAAAGCGTAATAACTACCAATCCCATCGCACTCCTAGTGAAACATTATTTACATCTCCTAAATTTTGAGTATTAAAAGCAGAACTTAAGTCATACTTTCCATAAAGACTTAAATCACCTGTAATTCTAATATAACTACTCAAACCATACACAAAGGTATCTCCTCCAAAGTCTTGCTTTTCTTTTATTTTAACACGCTCTCCATCTTCTTTATACTTTAATTTTTGCTGAGTCCCTAAGCGTACTCCAACATAACCACCTATTCCCATTCTAAACTTTCCAGCGAGTCTATACCTTACTGCATCTTCTAGTTGTTCTTTTCTCCAACCTCCAAATTCTAAATGTACAGGGACTACAAGATTTGTAAATCTAAGTTGTGACTTATCCAGATCTATTGGAAATTCCTGAAAGATAGCATCATTATCATTTATCACAAGCGTTTGATTATCTTTTGCAAATAGTTTATTTATCTGTAATGAAGCTCCGTATTTAAGGTGTAAAGCTCCAGAGTTTTTAAAAACTCTAGTTTTCCAAGCAAGACCTAATTCAAAAAAACGAGAACGTCCCACACTAAAATCATCTCCTATATCTGATACCTCAGTAAGTGCATTATTGAGACCAAAAGAGAGAACAAGCTCACTATAGGTACGTCTATCATACTGTCTTTCCGGATTAGTTACCTTTCCATCATCTACTGTTATTCCAAAAATTCTTTTTCCATCACCATCTTGGTGACCTATTCCAAATAATATTTGAGTTCCATTACTAGTAATACTCCCATTGCGCTCTACTAATGCGATTTGATTATTTACAATGGCTGTTTTATTCTCAATATTAAGAGCCGTCTTTTCTGCAAATTCTTGTTTTTTTTGATCTGCTTCTTCTTGAGTAAGCTTTCCTTCTTTTACTTGTTTATTAAGGAATATAACACGTTTCTTAAGTAAAAGCTTCTCTTCATCTATAATGAATTGTTTTTTAGATTTTAAGTAGTCTAATTGATCTTGTACTTCTTCAAGCTCTTTTTCTGTTGCTGGGGGATCATCTTGAGCTTTTACATTTTGGGCAAAGATTGCCAGTGTTGCCACTAGGGCAAGGGTTAAAATTGATTTCATAATTGTTCGATTTTTGTGTGCCTAAAAATGACACTATTGATGAATATATTTAATTATCTCTTGTTGCAACTGCTTCTACAGCCTTATCAAAACCTGTTTTTAAAGTTTTAAAAACTTTATCTTTAAAGGTATCTGGATCTACCTCTGACTCTGCATCTAATAAGAGAGCATTTGCATTTACTGTATTGGTTTTTGTATTAAATATGCGAGTACTTATAATCTCTCTATGAGCCTTAGCAAGTAATACATCTACTTCTTGATCTGTTACTGTGTCTAAGTCTACACTCGCTACTACTTCATTAATCTTTTTATCTACTGAAGTTTCTATGGTTTCTTCTAATACTTTACTTTCTACAACTTTATCATTTAGTATTGTATTTGCAACAGCTATTTGTGTATTTGTTATAGTAGTTCTGGGTTTCTTATGTACTGTTTTTTTATTAATGGCTGGAGATACTGTAGTTTCTAATTTTTCTTCTACTGAAGTTAACACTGTCTCATTAACGGTAGTTGTAACAGCTTCATTTTGTTTTTTAATTGCTGTAGTATTTGTGGTTTTTTCTATCTCTTTTATTGTTTTTTCGACTTGTGGAGTCACTACAAAATCTCCTTCAATATCTTGAGAACTTGAGTTAAATAACAACATTGTAATAAATACACCCGTTATAAAACTTGCAGCAATACCTGTCCAAAGTACTACTTTACTTTTTTTCTTCCCTTTAGCAACTTCTAACTTACCTTCAATACGATCCCAAGCAGATGCTGTGGGCTCAATGCGGCGAGACTCAAGGCGATCTTTTATATTATCTTCAAAATTCATTTGTACCGTTATTTTCTAATTCTTTTTTTAACTGAGCTTGTAACTGTTTTCTTGCTTTAAACAATTGACTTTTAGAAGTGCTTTCACTAATTCCTAACGTTTTTGCTATCTCTTGATGCTTATATCCTTCTATTGCGTACATTACAAATACAACTCTATATCCTTCTGGCAACTCGTCTATCAGTAATTGTATATCTTCTACTTCTAGATTTGTTTGAACATTATGAATGGATTCCTTACTTTCTATTATTCCATCTTCAGAAAAGTATAATTCTTTGCGTGTTCTTAGATATGAGATGCTCTCTCTCACCATTATTTTACGTATCCAGCCTTCAAAACTTCCATTACCTTCATATGATGCGAGCTTTGTAAAGACTTTTAAAAAACCATTACACATTGCTTCCTCTGCTTGATGCACATCTTTTATATAATAACGACACACACTTAGCATTTTAGATGCGTGCTGGTCATAAAGCTTGCGTTGCGCATCTCTATTTCCTTTAATAGCCTTTTTTATGAGCAGCTTTTCATTATTAAATTGTATGACTTTCATACGTTACTTATGGGTTTCTTTTTATAAAGACGCTTTAAAAATAAAAAAGGTTGCCTGAAGTTAAAAAAATGTTTTTTTTTAGATAGAATCATAGAAAGGATAGTTCTCTTCAAGAGTAAATCTATTTAGTCTTGATAGTTTAACCATTCCAAACTCATCTACTTTAAATGGAAAATCTATTTTACCTTGAGCAGATTCTAGGTAAGGAAGAAATATATTATAATAACTGTCTGTTCTTTCAAAGTCATAAAAGGTAGTGTCTATTTTAACAGAATAACTCCCATTACGTGTTTGGAAAAACAATGTTGCTTGTTTATAATACGCTCTAAACTGTTCAATAGGATCATCGTTTCCTAATTTTATAGTTGTTGGTTGTATTAAGTTTTTATTCCCATCAAGTACCCAAGTACCAATACCATAACCTGTCATTAATCCACTAGGGTGAATTTTAAGATAATCTATACGAGGCACATAATCTATTGGATTCCCCTCAAAATCAAACTTATAACATTTCCTATTAGAAAACATTAAAATTCTATTAGAAATAGTATCTACCCAAACTTGAGGATTATCTTTGTTAGTCTTTGACCCTTTAAAAACTTCATA
>CALKZS010000150.1 GCA_938002835.1 uncultured Dokdonia sp.
CTAGCATCGATTATAGCTCCTGTTTTTACGATTATTTTGTGAGCCTCTAGTTGTCTATTGATTTCTTTAAAAAGAGGCTCATAAGCTGTTGCTTTAAAAAGATAATAATTGGACGCCCATCTATAAGTGTATTTATTTGTGTGAAAAATGTACGTTTGATCTTACGAGAACGTATATCGCAAATACTATCGGCTAAAGTGGGGTGTTGTACTAATTCCATAAAAAGAGATACAAAATGTATCTAATTTAAACAAGTCCTTGCAACGGTCTCATATCAATAACGTTTTTACAGGTGTTGCAAATAAAGCTACAATATAGAGGAGCCCGCAACTTACCTGAAGGAAACTATTTCTTTAATATTGATATTCCTGAAGAGAATCATATTATTCAAAATAGGTGTCTGATTATAAAGAGATCATATTAAAATCGTCTTAATCGTTAATTACAAATATTTAATTTGATGTATTAGAAGTATCTTTGTTAAAAAGAAAAATCTTTTAAGGATATGAGTGTATCCGCTTTCGCGAAAGCAAAGCAACATTCATAATAAGAATAATGACAAAGAAAAAACCAGATCAAGTTGTGTATAATGAAGAAAAGCAAAAATACGATGCTGCTTTAACTCCATATGCAACAAATCTAGGTGCTCCTGCTATTGTTACAGATGATGTAACTACTTGGAAAAACTCAAATATCAGTAAAGTAAATCACCAGTTTAAAACTGAGTATGAAGAGCTTAAAGCTCAGTATGAAAAAATGATGGAGAAGTTTGAGTATAACAACTTGATATATTCAGCCAAGTTCTCTTTTGAACCCATAGTAGGAGCTGTATATCATCTTTATAGATCTAAAGATGGTAATCCCTTTTTATCATTAATCTCTCCTGAAGAATGCAACTGGGATTTTGCAGGTACTTTTGAATTAAAAGCAGATAAAATCTGGAATAGACTAGATACTCCAAAAAATAAAGAACAAATAGATGACAACTAGTTTACAAGAGGCTACCATAGGTGGTGGCTGTTTTTGGTGTGTAGAAGCTGTTGTACAGCGATTAAACGGAGTTACAAAAGTAGTTTCTGGATATGCTGGGGGCAATGCTCCAGGACATCCTACTTACAGAGAGATTTGTTCTGGTCTAACGGGGCACGCAGAAGTTATTCAAGTAACTTTTGATCCAGTAATGATTAAATATGAAGAGATACTTGCTGTTTTTATGACCACACACGATCCTACAACACTTAATCGTCAAGGAGCAGATCGTGGCACACAATACCGCTCTGTAATTTTTTATCACGACGACACTCAAAAAGCGCAAGCCGAAGCTGTTATAAAGTGGGTTCAAAAACATTATGAAGATCCCATAGTCACTGAAATAAGTGAATTACCTATTTTTTATGAAGCAACTCAAGAACACCAAAATTATTATAATGATCATAGAGAGCAAGGGTATTGTAGGGTTATTATAGATCCTAAAGTTGCAAAACTAAAAGAACTTTACAATCACCTTTTAAAAGAGTAATATTCTGTTAATCTAGAAGTTCTTCTTTAAGCAATCTCCTAGCAGTTCTATTATAATTAGATTTTAAAACCTGTAAACTATCTAGTTGTTCTAGTGCCTTAATTTTTTGTCCCCTTTTAAGAGCTATTAATGCACTATACCAATATAATTGATCAGTAAATAACGTTTCTTCTTTTTTGAGTTTAGATAATAATGCTAGGCTTTCCTCGGTATGGTCATTCGCTAGTAAACTCATTGCTTTGTAAAACACAATATCAGAATGATATGCAAACCCTATAGAACTATTAAATAACTCAATTGCTTTTTCAAATTCTTTTGTTTCATATGCAACAAAAGCCTTAGACAGCTCATCATTTTTGGTTACTGCTATCTTATAAGGTTGTATTACATTAGGATATAATTGATAATAAGAAGTATATAATTCTTGCGGAGATGCTTTTGTTTCAAAAAATTGAACCATTACTATTGCGGTTATTATAATAGCAGCAGCTATATAAATATGCATATAACGCTTGGTATATGATGTAGTTACTTCTTCTTTGATGGATGATGTAGTTACTTCTTGATATTTAGACAACTCGTTATAAGCTGTCACTTCTTCTGCAAAAGCTTTGTCTTTTTGTAATCGATCTTCAAAAGCGATACTTTCTTGATCAGAAAGTATATCGGCATAATAATTCTGTATGAGTTTTGTATTATCCATTAAGTCTAGCAAACTATCGTATTACATCAAGATATTAAAATATTTTATGCCAATAAAGCATAAAACACGCTTTGTGTATATCAAATTTATTTTAGGAACTTCATTATTTTAAAATGGTGGATTTAAGTCATAAACGCAACAACTCCGTTGTTGTTGATTGCGTTAACAAATACTTCATTTGGTGTTATGTAATTATACCTCTTTCTAGGTCTATTGTTTAGTATTTTTTTGACTTGATTTTCTTGAATGAGATCAAAGTTAGTTTTTTTTGGAAAATATTGTCTGACTAATCCATTTAAATTTTCATTAGCTCCTCTTTGCTAGCTATGATAGGGTTTAGCAAAGAAGAAATCAATATTAAGTTGCTCAGCAATTTCTTTATAATTAACA
>CALKZS010000151.1 GCA_938002835.1 uncultured Dokdonia sp.
ATCTATAAGTGTATTTATTTGTGTGAAAAATGTACGTTTGATCTTACGAGAACGTATATCGCAAATACTATCGGCTAAAGTGGGGTGTTGTACTAGTTCCATAGAAAAAAGATACAAAATGTATCCAATTTAAACAAGCCTTTGCAACGGGGCTCTAAATATGACACTTTAACCATTTTGAATTGTTTTATTAACTTATAGTGTACTTTTATTACATTGTAAAGAAAAACTACTTATTATTATTTTACTCTAATTTTTCAGCTAGTTTATTTATGAAATTTAACACAAAAACAATTCACGGTAAACAGCATCCAGATAAAGCATATGGATCAGTAATGCCTCCTATATATCAAACCTCAACCTATGCGCAATCTACTCCAGGAGGTCATCAAGGATATGAATATAGTCGTTCTAGTAATCCTACGAGGCACGCTTTAGAGCAATCTCTAGCAAGTATAGAAAATGGAGGGTATGGTCTAGCTTTCGGATCTGGACTTGCGGCTATAGATGCTGTAATGAAATTATTAAAACCTGGCGATGAGGTCATATCTACTAATGATCTTTATGGAGGGACATACCGTCTTTTTACCAAAATATTTGAAGGTTTTGGAATTAAGTTTCACTTTGTAGGAATGTCTAATGCTGAAAATATAGAACACTTCGTCAATAAAAACACAAAACTTATTTGGGTAGAAACACCCACAAATCCTATGATGAGTATCATAGATATTAAAAAATGTGTTGTAATCGCTCAGAAGTATAAAGTATTACTAGCTGTAGATAATACATTTGCTACTCCTTATTTACAACAACCTTTAAACCTAGGGGCAGATATCGTGATGCATAGTGCTACAAAATATATTGGAGGTCATAGTGATTTAGTAATGGGAGCACTTATTGTAAAAGATAAAGAATTAGCAAAAAGACTGTACTTTATACAAAATGCAAGCGGTGCGATATGTGGTCCACAAGATAGTTTTCTAGCTTTAAGAGGAATAAAGACACTGCACGTTCGTATGCAAAGACATTGTGAAAATGGCAAAGCGGTTGCTCATTTTTTAAGATCACATTCTAAAGTAGATAAGGTTTATTGGCCAGGTTTTAAAGATCACCCTAATTACGATATCGCAAAAGAGCAAATGACAGATTTTGGAGGTATGATCTCTTTTTCAACAAAAGAAGATTCACTTCAAGGTGCTGTGAGTGTTGTAAATAAACTTCGAATTTTTACACTTGCAGAAAGCTTAGGAGGTGTAGAGTCTCTTGCAGGCCATCCAGCCACTATGACACACGCTTCTATTCCTAAAAAAGAACGAGAAAAAATAGGAGTAAAAGATTCTTTAATTAGACTTAGTGTAGGTATAGAAGATCAAGAAGACCTTATTAATGATCTTAGACAGGCTATAGATTAATAGCTTATAAAACAAGAAAGACTTTTTTAGTTTAAAAAAGTCTTTCTTGTTTAAATATAATGTCACGCTTTTTATATAAGCATATCGCTTAATCTAAATAGTAAATATATCCTACGTTTACCCAAAAAATCCAATCGTCTGCTCGGTTTGCAGGTCTTGGGTCTGGATTAAGACCATCTACCCAGTTTGATGTATAATAGTGCCATCGAAAATCTATGAGGAGATCACTTAAAGCACTTAGTTTATAACGCGTTCCAGCACTCCAAGTAATAGCCCACGTATTCCCAGGCCTTCTATCAATACCAGAGTTATTTTCTCCCTCTCCTTGCGCAAATTGCCCAAACAAAGCAGGACCTTCGCCAAAAGGAGTAGATACTTGACTAAAAATATCTCCATTACCAAGTTCTGTAGTTGAGTCTGGATCAAAAGTTACAAAGTGTGCCCCAAAACTTACATATGGAGAAAACTTATAAGCCCCAGCAGTAAAGTCACGTATACTAAGTGGGAAGTATTCTAATTGTGATCCTATTTCTAATACTTTAGAGCTTCCTTTATGATTCTCTAGTATAAATCCTCCAAAGCTATCTTCTCCTACTTCATCTCCAAAATGATCAAAATTAGTAACGTGATAATTTATCTCATTACGAACTTTAAAGTGATCATTAAAATATGAATATTTTGCATAACAATTACAATCTGCTTTGTATGCAAAATTAAGATAATGAACGATGCCTATTCCAAATCCAACATTTCCACTATTTGTTTCAAAATCAGAACGTTGACCGTAATCAGATTGAAATGCCACAGGACCAGTGATCACACCAATTTCGTGAGAAAACCCAAATTGAGCGTGCAAATTTTGCGTAATTAAAATAAAAAACAATAAACCCAGTGTTGAGAACTTGGCTTTCATAAATAGGTGATTTAGGATAAAACAAATATATAAAAATAAGCTTAGTGTCTTAATAACTATTCATTTGCCTATATGTTGTGTTAAAAAATCTTAAATAGCAGCAAAGATTTTTACGAAATATTAATTATAATAGTCAAAAAATCAACAATAATGTATATTTGCAGTGCGTAAAAAAGACTTTTGCGCGAATAATATAATCAATATAGATAATAGTATGTCAGACAGTATTCAAAAATTTGTCGATTACGTATCGAAAAGCAACCCAAATGAGCCAGAATTTATGCAGGCCGTTAAAGAGGTTGCAGAAACTGTAATTCCTTTTATAGAGAAAAACAAAAAGTATCAAGGCAAAAAACTACTTGAGCGTATTGTAGAACCAGAGAGAACTATTTCTTTTAGAGTTGCTTGGACAGATGATAAAGGAGAGATACAGGTAAACCGTGGATATCGAGTTGAGTTTAATAGCGCAATAGGACCATATAAAGGAGGACTTCGTTTTCACCCATCTGTAAACTTAAGTATTCTTAAGTTCTTAGGTTTTGAGCAGATATTTAAAAATAGTCTTACAACACTTCCTATGGGAGGGGGTAAAGGAGGGTCTGATTTTAATCCTAAAGGAAAATCAGATGCCGAGGTAATGCGTTTTTGTCAAAGCTTTATGAATGAATTATCTAGACACATAGGCCCTAATACTGATGTTCCAGCAGGAGACATAGGTGTAGGAGGTCGTGAGATAGGATATATGTTTGGACAGTATAAACGCTTGCGTAATGAATTTACAGGAGTATTTACTGGAAAGGGTCTTAGTTATGGAGGTTCTTTAATAAGACCAGAAGCAACAGGATATGGAAATGTATACTTTGCTCAAAGTATGCTAAAAACAAAAGACCAAGATTTTAACGGTAAAATTATCTTAATTTCTGGATCTGGTAATGTAGCACAATTTGCAGCACAAAAAGCTACGGCATTAGGAGGTAAAGTAGTTACAATGTCTGATTCTGGTGGTTACATTCACGATAAAGAGGGTATAGATGAAAATAAACTTTCATTTATAATGAAGCTTAAAAATGAAAGAAGAGGTCGTATAAGTGAGTATATAAATGAGTATAGCAATGCAACATATCACGCAGGTAAAAGACCTTGGAGTGAACAATGTGATATTGCTTTGCCTTGCGCAACACAAAATGAGCTTAACAAAGAAGAAGCAGAAATTCTGGTATCTAATGGATGCATCTGTGTGAGTGAAGGAGCAAATATGCCTTCTACGCCAGAAGCAATAGAAGTTTTTAAAGAAGCAAAAATATTATTTGCACCAGGGAAAGCATCAAATGCTGGAGGAGTTTCTACATCTGGATTAGAAATGTCTCAAAATAGCTTACGTTATAACTGGACAGCTCAAGAAGTAGATCAGAGATTACATAATATTATGCTAGACATTCACGCTGCTTGCGTAGAGTACGGAACAGATAAAGATGGTTATGTAGACTACGTTAAAGGAGCAAACGTTGCTGGATTTGTAAAGGTTGCAGATGCTATGCTTGCTCAAGGGGTAGTGTAAATCATACTTGTTATATTTATAAATAAAAAAAGGGTAGTCACACACTACCCTTTTTTATTAATACCTGTTTTTATGACGCTTTCGCGAAAGCATATCAAAACACATTCACTATTTGTTATGAAATATTATTTATAATAAAAGGAATGATTTCTATAGCCAAAGCAATAATTGTACATTTGATCGTTTAAGAAAGGTAATACTTTAACAGTGAAAATTTACAGATTCCTTTTAGTGTTTCTTATGTCTTTTGTGACCTATGGTCAAGATTTTTCTGAAAATTGGACAGGTCACTTCTCATACGCACAAGCCTTTGACTTTGCAGAGGGTAATAATAACGTATATGTAGCATCGCAAAATGCGGTGTATATAAATAATACATTAGATGGGAGTATCCAAACACTAACCACTATAAACGGACTTTCTGGAAACACCATTTCTTCTATTCATTACAGTGAAGATTTTGATAGACTTTTTGTGGGTTATGAAAACGGTATTATAGATGTAGTATCTAATAATGCTACAGAAGTACTTACTGTTATCGATATTTTTAATAGACCATCTATAACACCAGATAGAAAAACTATCAACGGTTTTACAGAGTTTAATGGTTTTATATATATCGCTTCTGGTTTTGGAATATCGTTATTTGATTTAGATCGATTAGAATTTGACGATTCTTACTTTATAGGAGATGGAGGAGCATTGCTCAATGTAGGGAGTACCGCTATTTTTGGATCGTATATTTATGCCGCAACAACAGATGGAGGACTGCGTAGAGCTATCGTAGATAATGATAATATTATAGATTTTAATAACTGGCAAACTATTGAGTTAGGTGCTTATGAAAGTATTACATTATTTGATGATAGTTTATATCTTCAGGAAGGAAGCACAATTCTAAGGTCTACAAATGGCACTACGTATCAGTTATTTGAGCAGTTTTCTGAGAATATTAGAGAAGTAAGAGCTTCAGAAGATTTTTTAAATGTTACGTTGTCAAATTCAGTACAATTATTTGATATTACAGGAAATGAAGTAGAAATTTTTTTGAGTATAGCTGGCTTTACACCAAATTACACATCTTCTATCACTGTTAATAATTTTGTTTTTGTAGCAACTATAGGAAGTGGTGTAGCACAGTTTGGTATAACCACACCCACAGACATCACTCGTTTGTTACCTAATGGTCCATTAAATAATGATCATTTTGATGTAGCAGCTTCTGGTGGTAGTATTTGGACTGTTTTTGGAAATTATGATGTGTTTTATGACCCATTTCCACTAAAAAGACAAGGAATAAGTCATTTTATAGAAGCTGAAGGCTGGGATAATATAGGGGCAGGAGAATTTTTTGGAGTATCAAATCTATCATATGTAACTATAGATCCAGAAGATCCAGGGCGTATTTTTGTAAGTTCTTTTAATGGAGGACTTATAGAAGTCATAGACAATGTGCCAGCTATTTTATATGATGAAAATAATAGTTCGCTAGAAGATGTTGTAAGAATGGACGGTATTACAGGTGATGTTAGGGTGGGAGATAGTGCTTTTGATAGTGAAGGTAATTTGTGGACAGTAAATTCTCGTGTCCCTGTTGGATTACATCGTGTTACTCCAGGAGGTCAGTTTACAGGATTTAATACAGAAGATGTAATTTCTAGCTCAGATACTAATCTTGATAATATTGTAATTAGTCCAGATGGTAATCTTTTTATTGGGTCTGATGATTCTGGAATTATTGCATTTAATCCAACGACAAATAGTTTTGTAGCTATACAAGGAGAAGATGGAGCAGCAAACCTTCCTATTAATGATATAAGATCACTTGCAATAGATGGTAATGGCACTTTATGGATTGGTACAAGACTAGGTCTGAGAGTACTTTTTGGACCTTCTCAAGTATTTGAGAACCCTTCAATAAGCACTAATGAAATTATTATATTACAAGACGGAATTCCACAAGAATTGCTTAATGATCAGGTTGTGACAGATATTGCTGTAGATGGTGCAAATAATAAATGGCTCGCCACGGCAGATTCTGGAGTGTTCTTTGTTTCTCCCAACGGTCAAGAGACTATTTTTCATTTTACAACAGATAATTCTCCATTACCATCTAATAGTGTACAAGCAGTTGCAATAGATCCACAAACAGGGAGTGTATATTTTGGAACAAACCAAGGAATGGTTTCTTTTAATGGTAGCTCAACAGCCCCAGCAGATGATCTTGAAGATGTATTAGTATTTCCTAATCCGGTAAGGCCAGGTTTTTCTGGGAATGTTCGTATAGAAAACCTCACAGATAGAACAAATGTAAAGATTGTAGATGTAGTGGGTAATCTTGTATATGAAGAAAACACAACAGGCGGAAGTATAGAATGGGATACTAGAGCTTTTGGAAGGCACAAAGTAGCATCTGGAGTTTATTTAATTCTTATTACGGGGCCTCCAGAAGAAGAACAAGAAACCGCCATCAAAAAAGTAATGATTATCCGGTAATGTTAGTAAAAACAGAAGCCATTGTTTTTTCGGCACTTAAATATGGCGAGGCAGACCTTATTGTAAAAGCTTTCACAAAGAGCAGTGGTCTAAAATCGTATCTTTTACGTAATATTTTAAAATCTAAAAAGGGAAAGCTACGAGTAGCGATGTTTCAGCCATTAATGCATCTTGAGATTGAAGCAAATCATAAAGATAAAGGCACTTTAGAGAGTATAAGAGAAGCAAAAGTAATTACCCATTATACAAGTTTACATACTGAAATAGCAAAGAGTGCGCTGGTATTTTTTATAGCAGATATCTTGCGTAGTGCTGTTCAAGAAGAAGAAGAAAACACATCGTTGTTTGAATATATTATAGCTGCTACTTTGTGGTTAGATACACACAGTACAATTGCAAACTTCCATTTACTGTTTATGATCAAGTTGTCGAGCTATTTAGGCTTTTATCCCGATGGTGCCGAAACAAAATTTGAGTACTTCAACCTTATGGATGGAACTTTTGAGCAAACCGAGACGAGTTTATATTGTCGTTCTGGAAATATGATTGTGCAGTTAAAACACTTGTTGGGCATAAATTTTGATAGTCTATCAATAATAAAAATGAACCAACAACAACGTAGTGATCTTCTCAATATGCTATTACAGTATTATGAGTTACATTTGCACGGTTTTAAAAAACCCCGTTCTTTAGCGGTTCTCAATTCAATTTTTAGCTAGATGCGCTATATATTTTTTCTATTTTGTGTCATTTCTTTGGGTCTTAATGCTCAGACCATTGAGGTGCTAGATCTAGACACGCGTGAGCCCATAACAGGAGTAGCTATTTTTAATAAAGATAAGACTAAAAGTGCGCTCACAGATTTTGATGGAAAAGCAGATATAACCGCTTTCGCGAAAGCGGAAACTCTCTATTTTCAAGAGCTAGCGCATAAGCCAACTCAGTATATAAAATCACAGATAATTGCTTTTTCTAATCGAGTGTTTCTTAAACAAAAAGATAATCAACTAGGAGAGGTAATACTTTCTGCCAGTAAATTTGCTCAAAGTCGAAAAAATGTGCCTCAAAAAATTGTAGGGTTGTCTTCTCAAGATATCAAAAGGGGAAATCCTCAAACAGCGGCAGATTTATTACAGACAAGTGGAGCTGTTTTTGTTCAAAAAAGCCAGCAAGGAGGAGGTAGCCCTCTCATACGTGGATTTTCTACTAATAGGTTGTTAATCACTCTTGATGGAGTGCGCTTTAATACTGCGATTTTTAGGGGAGGTAATGTTCAAAATGTCATATCGATAGATCCCTTTGCTGTAGATAGAACAGAGGTCTTGCTAGGGGCAGGATCTGTTATTTATGGAAGTGACGCTGTTGGGGGAGTGATGAATTTTTACACAAAACAACCCAAGCTTTCATTTGCAGATAGTTTATTAGTTTCTGGTACTGCAGTTGCTAGAATAAACACAGCAAATAATGAAAGAACAGGTCACGTTGATATTAATTTAAGTAAAGAAAAGTGGGCATTTTTGTCAAGTGTTAGTTATTCTGATTATGGAAATCAGCGTCAAGGATCTCACGGACCTAATGATTTTTTGCGCACTACATATGTACAGACTATTGATGGAGTAGATACTGAGGTAGAAAATGAAAACCCACTTATTCAAGTTGGATCTGCATTTAATAGCCTAAATCTTATGCAAAAAGTAAGATATGTCCCTAACGCTACTTGGGATTTTAATATAGGTGTTCACTATGCGACAACATCAGATTATGATCGTTATGATAGATTAATACGAGAAGACAACGATGGAGTTTTAAGATCTGCAGAGTGGTTTTATGGGCCTCAAAAGTGGTTTATGACTAACTTTCAAATAAACAAAGAAGGTAATGGTAGATATTATGATAGAGCTCAAGCTACCATAACATATCAAAACTCTCAAGAAAGCAGAAATGATAGAGATTTTAACAGTACAGATTTTTTTGAGACAGATGAAAATGTAGACGCATTTTCTACAGGGTTAGATTTTACAAAAAACCTAAAGAATAGAAAAAACAAACTCTATTATGGTTTAGAATATATTTATAATCGTGTGGGTTCAGATGGTCAGGTGACAGATATTACAACAGGGACTACTTCTAATCAAGCTTCTAGATATCCAGATGGGTCTACTTGGAGTTCTCTAGCAGCATATACAAGTGTTCAATTAGAATTATCACCTTCAACTAGTTTACAATCTGGGTTGCGTTATAATCAAGTATGGTTAAATGCAGATTTTACAGACAACAACGAGTTTTTTGCACTGCCTTTTGAAGAAGCAAGTATAAGCACAGGAAATTTTACTGGAAACATAGGAGTCTCGCATCAGTTTTCTAAAACTATTGGTCTTAAAGCAAATGTAGGGACTGCTTTTAGAGCTCCTAATATAGATGATGTAGGTAAAATATTTGATAGTGAGCCTGGATCTGTAGTAGTTCCTAATCCAGATCTTAAAGCAGAGTATGCTTATAATACAGAGCTGGGGTTTAACTTTAACTTCAGCAATAGAATTCGTTTTGATGTAAATGGATATTATACATTACTTGATAATGCATTAGTGCGTCAAGATTTTAATTTAGATGGGGTTACAGAAATAGAGTATCAAGGAGAAATTAGTAATGTGCAAGCTATTCAAAATGCTGCAAGAGCAGAGGTATATGGGATTGAATTAGGTCTTAATGCAAATCTTTCTAAAGAGTTTAAGCTTACAGGGCAATTTAATTTTACAGAAGGTGTAGAGCAAGATGAAGAAGGAGATTATGTACCTGTACGTCACGTTGCACCACTCTTTGGAAACGGGCATCTTATCTGGTCTCGCAATAAATGGACATTAGATGGATATGTGTCATATAGCGGTAAGTTTGATTTTGAAGACCTAGCGCCTAGTCAGCAAAACAGTCCTGAGTTGTATGCTTTAGACGCAAATGGCAATCCTTTTTCCCCTAGTTGGTATACTTTAAACCTATCTAGTCAGTATGTACTTTCAGATCAATGGTCATTTACCGCAAATCTTGAAAATATTACAGACCAGAGATATCGTACATATTCCTCTGGAATCTCTGCTGCAGGTAGAAATTTAATTCTAGCAGCTACCTATCGTTTTTAATCGCTGGGCGATAGCCAAAATTTAATTAACTAACGTGAGTTTGACATAAGAAAACAAGATAATTATTTGATTATTAGATGTTTTATGTCTTTGTTACTTGTTGTTGTGTGTCCTGCGTTGCTTCGGGATACAATTTAGTGAATAAATTAGGAGCAACATAACTGTAATTGAGATGAGAGGCTCATTTTTTTTTCAGAAACGAGTTTGACATAAGAAAGTCAAGACGGTCTCACGTAAAGGAAAGAGAATGAGAATTGGTCTCTCGGCTGGGATGTATAGGC
>CALKZS010000152.1 GCA_938002835.1 uncultured Dokdonia sp.
ATACAAAAATCAGGTGTTTGAAAATATGGATTCCTTAAAATTATGGCTACATAAAACAGTGAAAAATATGACAGAACAAAACATAAAATCAATCACAGCAAATCATCATTATTTAAAAGCTTTTAATGACACATTTAATAGCTAAATTGATGTTACAAAGGTTTTTATATCTCTTGTGAAGATTTCTTTCTTATTTTTCTCAATCGTTTCTGCTATAACTGATTTGGGCAGGTTTTGCTCATTGAGAATAGCAATTTCATACCTTTGTGATAACGTTAAATGTGATCTATTTTTTTTGAGTTTTACAACCCGAAAGTATGAAGATTTTTTTCACCGCCTAAACCTTAGTTTTAACCCTAAGGCTAAAACTAAGGTTTAGGTTTTTTTCAACAACAAACTGTTGTGTTTATTACTTGAATCTAAGAAAAAGAAAAACAAATAGGTTTACAAAAGCCCATCACTCTCTACATAGGCATCTATCACGCGCTGCTCTCCAGCGGCGCCAGGCATACTATTTCCGTGTTCCATTCCTAATACACCTTGATAGCCTCGGCTGTGTATGTATTCAAAAATGTTTTTATAGTGTATCTCCCCAGAAATAGGTTCATTACGTCCAGGATTATCTCCTATCTGGAAGTATGCAATTTCATCCCAGCATTGTTCAATATTTGAAATTAGATTTCCTTCCTGTATTTGTTGGTGATAGATATCATACAATATCTTACAAGAAGGACTATTTACTGCTTTACATATTTGATATGCCTGATGTGGTCTTGAAAGAAATAGCCCTGGGTGGTTTTTAAAATTCAACGGTTCTAATACCATTATAATCCCGTGAGGTTCTAACATAGACGCAGCTTGCTTGAGACTTCTTACTACGTTTGCCGTTTGAAAATCCATATCTTGACTCAAATCTACGTGGCCTGGCACAACCGTTATCCACTTTGCATTGACACGTTTTGCCACAGAAATTGAGGCATTGATGTCGTTTAAAAACTGTGTTCTATAATGTTGTTTGCCACTAGCAAGGTTGGGTTCTGTCCAGTAAATTTTATGAGCAATAAACACCCCCATTGTCATCCCTAATGTTTGCATTGTTGTTGCCATTTCTTGTTGTTGTGCAGCAGGGCGAAGGCGCATCTCGTTATCTTCAAAAGCCGTAAACCCCTGAGAAGCCATAAATTTAAGCTGATCTATTGGGTCTTCACCTGCCAGGGCTTTAAACATTCCTATATGCGGTGCATAATTCAAATTAAAATTGTGTTTGTTTTCTATAGAAGGTGTTAATGAGGTATACGCTTTCGCGAAAGCGTGACCCACTCCCATTCCTCCTAAACCTAAAAAGGAACCTGTTAAGGCTCCTTTTTGTATGAATACTCGTCTTTTCATAAGTAATTAATATCCGCAGGGGCAGATATCTCATCCACCAATTCATAAGTGTTATTTCAAATTCCCACGAAGGCGGAAATCTCTCTAACTTCGCTAAGTTTTAATCCAGTTAATGGTATCATTTAGTTCTACAGAGAGAAGGCTTTACCTCCCGTAGCTTCTTCTACAGATATACATCCCTTTTGTTGCCCCGGAATAGGTGTGTAGGCTAATACCTCTTCTCCTATTTTTTCGGTGTTTTTCCAGCCCCAAATGGTCATCCCTCGTACATCTGTAACTAAACTATATGTTCCTGCATCTGGATCTGGTGTGACTGTTTTATCATTGTCATAAGATCGATAAAATTGCATCATTTTCTCTTGATATGTTTTTTCTTGCTCTGGAGAAATTTTTAGATATTTTGAAAGTATTGCATCAAAATCTTCGGCATCGGCATTTTCAAACGTTTTTCCTGTGGCGTCTTGCAATCTATCTGCAAGTGCGTTAAAAGCAATTGGAATAAGTGCTTTTTCTTCTTCTAAAAGAGCATCATTCCAGTACATATCTATAAACTCGTGTACTCCTAAGTCTACTGCTCCAGGAATTGCCTCATCTGAAGGAATAATAAGATCTACAATATGACGCAAGGCCCTCCCTTGTGTATTGTTTACAAATATGGGGTTAAATATGGGCTCACTTTTACAGCTTTGTAATAAACTCAAAACGGTAGGTGTTGCTACCAGTGCTACCCCTCCTAATCCTAGATTTTTTATAAGTTGTCTCCTTTTCATCTTACGCTTCTTTTTTAAGTTGATCTGCTGCGTGGTTTGCCGCACGCGCACTAAATGCCATATAAGTAAGGGATGGGTTTACACAACTGGCAGAGGTCATAAAAGCACCATCAGTTACATACACATTAGATACTGCGTGTAATTGATTATTTGCATTACATACAGAAGTCTTAGGGTCACGTCCCATACGAGCAGTTCCCATCTCGTGTATTCCGTTACCTGGTGCACTAGGGTCATCCATTGTTTGAATGTCTTCAAAACCAGCCTTGCGCAGCATATCTTTTGCGCTAGCAATCATATCTTTACGCATTTCCCACTCATTTTCTTTCCACTCGGCATCAAAAGTTACCGTGGGTAATCCCCATTTATCTAGTTTATTATAATCTAGAGTCATTTTATTTTCGTGATATGGGAGACATTCTCCAAAGCCCATTAAACCAATGGTCCAACCTCCAGGCTCTTGCACTGCTTTCTTAAGTGCTTGTCCATAGCCAGCCTCTGCCACAAGGTTTTTCCAGTCGCCACGTTGTGCGCCGCCTTGATAGCCATAACCACGTTTAAAGGTTTTTTGATCGGTCTCACCTCCTATATTTCTAAATCTAGGAATATAAATTCCATTTGGTCTACGACCTGTATAGTATTTGTCTTTATCTCCAGACCATTTTGCTGTAGCTCCAGCCTTAAAATGGTGATCCATTAAGTTATGCCCTAGCTCTCCAGAGTCATTACCCATTCCGTTAGGAAAACGCTCACTCTTAGATTGCATCAAGATACTAGCAGAAGCAATGGCAGAAGCACAAAGAAATACTACTTTTCCTTTAAACTCTAGTTTTTCCATTGTGTCTTGGTCTACTACCTTAACACCTGTTGCTTTTCCTGTTGCTTCATCGTACATCACTTCAGATACTATAGAATAAGGTCGTACTGTAAGATTTCCAGTACGTTCTGCTGCAGGAAGTGTAGATGAGTTAGATGAAAAATAACCTCCAAAAGGACATCCACGTGCACAGCGGTTTCTAAATTGACAAGCAGAACGACCATCATAAGTTTTTGACCCTGTAATATGTGCTACACGTCCTATAGTAAGTAAACGCCCATCTGTATAATTTTGAGCCATATTCTTTTTAAGGGTTTCTTCTACACAATTAAGCTCCATAGGAGGTGAAAATTTCCCGTCAGGTAATACTTCAAGTCCTAGCTTTTCACCAGAGACAGAGATATACTCCTCTACTTTGTCATACCAAGGTTCAATATCTTTATATCGTACAGGCCAATCTACAGCAATACCTTCTTTTTTGTTTGCTTCAAAATCGATATCAGACCAGCGGTAACTCTGGCGACCCCACATTAAGGAACGTCCACCTACGTGATACCCACGTATCCAGTCAAAACGCTTGGTTTCATTATAAGGATGATCAACATCATCTACAAAGAAATGTCTTGTATCTGCCTTGTGTACATATCCTGTACGTGCTTGCTTTTGATATCTCGCATCTATAGCGGCAGTATTGTTCCCCTTATACTTAAAATCCCAAGGATCTTTATGCATTGTAGGGTAGTCTTCTATATGTTTTACCATACGACCGCGTTCTAAAACTAAGGTTTTTAAACCTCTTTCACACAATTCTTTTGTTGCCCATCCACCTGAGATACCTGAGCCTACGACAATTGCATCGTACATTTCGTTTTCGTTAGCTATATTCACAGTTTAAATATGTTTTTGAAAATTATTTAGGATCTATGTTACCAAATATATAAATTTTAACTTGTTTTTTGATAATTTCTAAAAAAGACTACCTTAGTAAAACTCAATATTAACAGTAATTAGCAGGCGAAAACGTTATAGTACTGCCTATATATTTTAAAATGATGATAAAAAAACAACTGATTTGCGCATTATTTTGTGCTTTTACACTTTTTTCTTGTAAAAATGATGTAAAAAAAGATGAAGGAAACGCTTCCGCGAAAGCAAAAAAAGAACAATCTCAACCAGAAGAGAAGTTCGTAGTAAAAAAATACAAACACTCACTCGCACAATGGTCTTTACACACTCCTTTTCAAGATGGAACGTTAGACCCAATGGATTTTCCTCAAATTGCCAAAGATCTAGGATTTGATGGTGTAGAGTATGTCACACAATTATATCCCGAGGCCGAAACTGCTGTAGGTACACCTAATTATAAAGAAATCATACTCGCACTTGCTGAAAAATGGCTAGAAAAAAGTAAAGAAGCTGGCGTAGATAATGTACTCATTATGGTAGACCACGCAGGAGAGCTCGCAGATCCTGATCCAAAAAAGCTAACACAAGCTATAGAAAATCACAAAGTATGGATGGATGCTGCAAAAATAATTGGCGCACATTCTGTACGTGCCAATTTATTTGGGGAATTAGATCCAAAAAAATGGCATACACTATCTGTAGCGTCTCTTAAAGAGTTAGGAACTTATGGAAAAGAAATAGGAGTACATATAGTGATAGAAAATCACGGAGGATGGTCAAGTGATGCCGACAAACTTGTTGCGGTAATGCAAGATGTTAATATGGATACTGTAGGCGTACTTCCAGATTTTGGTAATTTTTGTGTAGAACGACGCGATGGAGATCGCTGGGCATCTCCTTGTATTAACACCTATGATATGTATGAAGGTGTGACAAAATTAATGCCGTTTGCCAAAGGAGTTTCGGCAAAGTCATATAACTTTGATGCTGAAGGAAACGAAACAAAAATTGACTACCAAAAAATGCTTCAAATCGTTGCCGATGCTGGGTATGAAGGATACATAGGGACAGAATATGAAGGCCCTTTAGAAGATTCTAAAGAAGGGGTTACACTTACAAAAGCACTGGTGCAAAAATCAATTGACAATCTAAATTAATACGTATGAAAGTAACAACTAAATTTCAACTATCTTTTATGATGTTTCTCGAATTTTTTATTTGGGGAGGTTGGTTTGTAACTATGGGCACCTTTTTAGGTAGCAATTTATCTGCATCTGGTGCAGAAACAGGAATGGCTTATTCTACACAATCTTGGGGAGCCATTATTGCCCCTTTTATAATAGGATTAATTGCAGATCGATATTTTAATGCAGAACGTATTTTAGGTGTGTTACACCTTGTAGGTGCGGTTCTAATGTATATGATGTCACAATCTACAGATTTTGCTACATTCTATCCATACGTGTTAGGATATATGATTGCATATATGCCTACGCTTGCCCTTGTAAATTCTGTTGCTTTTAGACAAATGAAAGATCCTTCTAAAGACTTTCCTTTAATAAGAGTTTGGGGTACTATAGGTTGGATTGTTGCTGGGTTATTAATCAGTTTTGCATTTTCCTGGGATTCTGAATCGGGAATTAAAGAAGGGTTACTAGCAAATACTTTTAAGATGACAGCCATAGCTTCAGGAGTTTTAGGGATTTTCAGTTTTACATTACCTAAAACATTACCTACTGCTAAAGGTGAAAAAGTATCTATAAGCGACATCTTAGGATTAGAAGCTTTAAAACTTCTAAAGGATCGTAACTTCTTAGTTTTCTTTCTGTCTTCTGTATTAATCTGTATTCCGTTAGCATTTTATTATCAAAACCTGAGTCCATTCTTAACCGAGTCTGGTGTAGAAAAGAGTACTGCACTTGCCTCTATAGGTCAAGTATCTGAAGTTGTCTTTATGCTACTACTTCCATTTTTCTTTAAGAAATTTGGCTTTAAGAAAACAATTCTCGTTGGAATGCTTGCTTGGACACTACGTTATTTACTATTTGCATATGGAAATACCGGAGATCTCTTCTTTATGATTATAACAGGGATTGTGTTACACGGTATTTGTTATGATTTCTTCTTTGTGTCTGGTCAGATTTATACCGATAGTAAAGCAGGAGAAAAATTTAAAAGTGCTGCTCAAGGTCTTATTACATTAGCAACTTATGGTATAGGAATGCTAGTAGGTTTTTATGTAGCTGGAAAAATTACAGATGCAAATATATTAGGAGAGGGACACGACTGGAATGCCGTTTGGATATTCCCAGCAATTTTTGCAGCAGTAGTATTTATAGTGTTTGCTCTCGCTTTTAAGAGTGAAAAAATAGAATATGTCGAGTAAGATGTTGGCATCATTTTAAGTTTGCCAATCACACACAAATAAGTTCAATGTTTTTCGCAAATAATAAAGATATTGAGATTTTATAAATTTGAAAAATGATAATGAGTGATATGCTTTCGCGAAAGCGTATTCCAAAACAATATAATTAATAACAATGAACAACAAAATAAGATGGGGCGTCCTAGGTGGCGGTGGCGATAGTTTAATAGGAGTATTACATCGTGTGGCAGCCAGTATGTTTGACGCATATCAACTCGTAGGAGGTGCTTTTAACCCAGATAAACAGATAAGTATTGACTTTGCAAACCAGATAGGCATTCCTACAGGTCGTGTTTATAAAGATCTCAACGAGCTTATTGCTCAAGAAACGGCACTACCAGAAGATGAGCGTATGCAGGTAATCTCTATTCTCACGCCTAACTTTTTGCACTTCCCAATGGCAAAGCAGTTGCTAGAAGCTGGTTTTAATGTGATCTGTGAGAAGCCTATGACAATGACGTATGCAGAGGCTTTAGAACTTCAGGAAATACAACAGCGCTCAAAGACCATTTTTGGACTTACACATACCTACACTGGCTATCCTATGATACGTCAGATGAAAGCTATGATTGCCAATGGTGAGATAGGTGATATTCAAAAAGTAGATGCACAATACTATCAAGGTTGGATCAATTCCATTATACACGATGCTGCACAGCGATCTAGCACGTGGAGATTAGACCCTGCAAAGTCTGGAATCTCTTGTTGTATAGGAGATATCGGGGTACACGCATATCAAATGCTTGAGTTTGTAACGGGTCTTGAAGTAACATCTATTCTTGCAGATCTCAATCATCTATATGATGACAACCAGATGGATATAGATGGTACCGTTTTATTACGTCTCGGGAAGCACAAAAAAGGAGTGTTGAGAGCTAGCCAAATCGCTACAGGTGAAGAAAATAATTTTACGGTGGCTATTTACGGTGAAAAAGCAGCGCTCAAATGGGAACAAGAAAATCCTAATTATCTCTACCTTCTGGAAGATGGACAGCCATTGCGTGTCTTAAAACCTGGTCACGACTATAATCATCCAGTATCTTTAGATGGCACAAAATTACCACCGGGACATCCTGAAGGTATTTTTGATGCAATGGGTAATATTTATAAAGGTGTTGCAAAAGCAGTACGAGGTCAACAATACAATCCAGCAGAATTTCCAGGAATGACAGACGGCGTGCGCGGAATGCATTTTATAGAAAAAGCAGTGCAAAGCCATACAGATGGGAATGTTTGGGTAAAATTGTAGATTTACTTCTGCGAAGGCGGAAGTCTTAAATAGAATATTACAATTTGAATGTTAGCTTTTCCAAAAGCATAAAAAATACGTAAACATAGCGTTAGGTTGGATGAAATATCCGCCTACTATGGAAAATTAAAAATAACACTTGTGAATTGGTGGATGAAATATCCGCCTTCGCGGATATTAATTAGATATGAAAACAATAAAAGGACCTGCAGTATTTCTTGCTCAGTTTATGGATGATAAAGCACCATTTAACTCATTAGATGGATTATGTAAATGGGCAGCAGATTTAGGCTACAAGGGCATACAAATCCCTACTTGGGAAAGTAGACTTATTGATCTTACTAAAGCTGGAGAGAGTAAAACATATTGCGATGAACTCAAAGGAAAAATAAATAGTTATGGCCTTGAGATCACAGAGCTTTCTACACACCTACAAGGACAACTTGTGGCTGTGCATCCTGCTTATGACTTAATGTTTGACAACTTTGCTCCAGATGATTGTAAAAACAATCCTAAAAAACGTACCGAATGGGCACGGCAACAAGTAATTAGTGCTGCACACGCTAGTAAACATCTTGGACTTAATGTGAGTGCTACTTTTAGTGGCTCGTTATTATGGCACACAATGCACCCGTGGCCACAACGACCAGCAGGTCTTGTAGAAATGGGATTTGAAGAGCTTGCAAAACGCTGGCTGCCTCTACTAAACACTTATGATGAGTGTGGTGTAGACGTAGCTTATGAAATACATCCAGGAGAAGATCTACACGATGGTGTAACTTTTGAGCGGTTTCTGGAAGCTACAGGTAATCACAAGCGTTGTAATATTTTATATGATCCAAGTCATTTTGTATTACAACAACTAGATTATATTGCATATATAGACCATTATCACGAATTTATAAAAGCCTTTCACGTAAAAGATTCTGAATTTAAGCCTGATGGTAAACGTGGGACTTTTGGTGGCTATTCTGACTGGCAAGATCGTGCAGGTCGTTACAGGTCTCCTGGTGATGGACAAATAGATTTTAAAACCATTTTTACAAAACTCACAGAATATGGTTGTGATGTTTGGGCGGTTATGGAATGGGAATGTTGCGTAAAAAGCCCCGAGCAAGGAGCTAGAGAAGGTGCTCCGTTTATTGCAAATCACATTATAGAGGCCACTCAAAAACGTTTTGACGATTTTGCCGGAGAAGATATTGATAAAGAACAATTAAAGAAGATATTGGGACTTTGATTAAAAAAGAAAGTGTAACTCATTTGGTTTTCTTGTGAATAATTATTTCTTTTTATACTCATCAAATAGACCGTTATTTAAGGAGTATAAGGAAATCTTAACAGGCAATGAACACAGTATACTTTCAGAATATAACTTTGTTTTCAGAATCATTTCAATACTCCTTTGTTTAGGAGCTATTTTATTTTATTATAAAGCAATTTAAAAACAAAAATTAGCAAAGCTTTTAATGGGAGTCTCTATCATACTCTTGTTATTAATTTTTCTGTCAAAATACATTATTATTTATTAAAATAATCACTTATGAAACTACTTTCAATTACTAGTCTCGCTACAATCTTATTCATTTTATCTTGTGATACTACATCTAAAAAAGATGAAGGAAAAATATCAAAAACAGCACAAACACAGGAAGTAGAAAAGAAGAAAGAAGAACTACAAAAACCAGAGCCTACAGATCCTAAAGACACTGAGGTTTGGTCTCCAAAACCTCCTGTAGTTAGTATAAATCCTATAACTGCTATTCCTAGTGATGCTATTGTGCTTTTTGATGGGACTAATCTAGATGCTTGGAAAAGTAAAAATGATGGCGACACTCCAAAATGGACCATTAACCCTAACGGGAGTATGACCGTAAAAGACAAAACAGGAGATATTATGACTAAAGAAAACTTTGGAAGTATACAACTTCACTTAGAATGGCGCAGTGATCCTAATAACACACAAACCAATCAAAATCGTAGTAATAGTGGTGTTTTCTTTCAAGGCCTCTATGAAGTACAAATACTCAACAACAATGATAACGACACTTATGTAAACGGAATGGTAGGTGCTATTTACAAGCAAAAATCGCCACTTGCTATGGCAGCAAAACCTACAGGAGAATGGAATGTTTATGATATTGTTTTTCACGCGCCAGAATTTAACGAAACGGGAAAACGTACCAAAGCGGGAACACTTACCGTGTTTCTAAATAACGTACTCATTCAAGATCATTTTGAACTTGAAGGAAGTACAGAGTATATAGGTTTTCCAAAAAATAATGCGCACGGTGATGGCCCTATTATTTTACAAGATCACGGTGATATGAGCGGCGTGGGATATCGTAATATCTGGGTGAGGAAGTTATAATGACTTGAAAGATGGATTACTCAAAAGCAATAGCAAATGTTGAAGAAAATGGATATTCTATTATACCCAATCTCTATACAGATATCGAAATAGACCAAATTATAACCTGTATTGAAAACATAGAACAATCTGGAGATTCTTTTATGCAAACAAAAGATTTGTTTGCCATTAGACAGTTAATCAACAATATTCCAGAGCTGAGTGATTTATTATTTAATGAGAAAATGACTCAACTAATTCAAGGGCACTCTCAATCTGAGTATTTTTTAACAAAAGCCATTTATTTTGATAAACCTAGTGACTCTAATTGGTTTGTCCCTTTTCATCAAGATTTAAGCATCTCTGTTGATAAGAAAATAGAGACATCAAACTATTCAAACTGGACTTTTAAAAAAGGGCAATATGGCGTCCAACTTCCTATTAATATTTTAGAAGACACCATTACACTTCGTATTCATTTGGATAAGACAGATGCAAATAATGGAGCTTTGGAAATAATTCCTAAATCTCATTTAAATGGAATAACTCGCAAAGATTCTAAACATTGGAACACTGAAAATGAATATATCTGTAATGTAGAAAAAGGAGGTGTAATGCTAATGAAACCACTAACCCTACACGCATCAAGCCGAACTACTAACGGACAAAAAAGACGTGTAATTCATTTAGAGTTTAATAAACATTTACTTACCAAATCACTCTCTTGGTTAGAATATCACAAGGTCCAGTCTATTGCATAGTATTTAGATAATGTGTGTTACGCTTTCGCGAAAGCGTACTCCCAAAAACTTCATTTCTAGATCTCATTTTTCTACTTTCTACTTTTGTATTTTTGCACCTATGATAAAATCAATGACAGGTTTTGGGAAAAGTGTTGTACAGCTTCCTGGAAAAAAAATAACCATAGAAATAAAGTCTCTTAACAGTAAAAATTTAGATCTCAATGCAAGGATTCCTTCTGCATATCGTGAGAAAGAACTTTTGCTTCGTAATATGGTAGCAAAAGCCTTAGAGCGTGGTAAAATAGATATGGGATTATATCTTGAAAGTACTGGCGAGAATACGAATACTGTTATAAATGAAACTGTCATAAATGGATATATAAATCAACTTCAAGCGGTCACCCCTGGAGGTATGGAAAACGCAAATGCTGTTGCAATTGCAATGCGATTACCAGATGCTCTAAAAACAGAGCGAGAAGAGCTAGATGAAAATGAATACCAAGCCATTGTTACTAATCTAAAAGAGGCTCTTAAAGAAATAAACAAATATCGCCTTGACGAAGGAAACTCATTAAAGACAGAGTTTGAGCTACGTATTACTAATTTAGAACGCCTTCTTGAAGAAGTAATAACATTAGATGTAGATAGACTTAATGATGTAAAAACACGCCTTGAAAAAGCAGTGGCAGATCTTAAAGTTACTTTAGATGAAAATCGTTTTGAACAAGAACTCATCTATTATCTAGAAAAATACGATATAACCGAAGAAAAAGTGCGTCTTAAGAATCACCTTTCTTATTTTACAGAGTCTCTAAACTCTCCTAATTCTAATGGAAAAAAACTAGGGTTTATAGGTCAAGAAATAGGTCGTGAGATTAATACAATAGGGTCTAAATCTAACTATGCTCCTATGCAACAACTTGTTGTACAAATGAAAGATGAGTTAGAAAAAATAAAAGAGCAAGTTTTAAACGTATTATAATGAGTAAAGTAGAAAAAAGTAAAGGAAAGCTCATTGTATTTTCGGCACCATCAGGTAGTGGTAAGACAACCATTGTTAGACATCTTTTAAAACAGTCTGAACTCAATCTTGAGTTTAGTATTTCGGCAACTAGTCGTGAGGCTCGCGGAACAGAAGTAGACGGAACAGATTATTATTTTATCTCTCTAAAAGACTTTAAACAACACATTAAAAATGAAGACTTTTTAGAATGGGAAGAGGTATACCGCGATAACTTTTATGGGACGCTTAAAAGTGAAGTAGAACGTATCTGGGCAATGGGAAAACACGTGATATTTGACATAGATGTTGTAGGTGGATTACGTATAAAGAAGAAATTTCCAGAGGAGACTCTTGCTGTTTTTGTAAAACCTCCTAGTGTAGACGAACTGAAAATACGTCTTAAAAAACGTAGTACAGAAAGTGAAGACAAAATAAATATGCGTGTTGCAAAGGCATCTGTAGAGCTTGCTACAGCACCACAATTTGATTTTATTATATATAATGACAATCTAGAAAAAGCACTTAATGAGTCTGTTGAGCTTGTTTCTAAATTTGTGCACTAATTTTAATTTATGACATTACAAGACTTTACACAAAAACTGTCTTCTCAACCTGAAAACGTTGATTTTACTGAAGTAATGGAGATTATAGAAGAACTATATTCTTTTTCTCCTACCGCTTTTAAAAATGGTGACCTCACTAATGATAGTGGTCAAAACAATGGTTCTTGCAAGCTTTTTGCTTTTGCAAAAGATCAAGGTTTTAGTAAAGAAGAGACACTAAGGTGTTTTGGCGCATATTACAGAGAAGATGTATTGCAGTATCCCAAGGCAAATGACCATCAAAATATTAGAAACTTTATGAAGTTTGGTTGGGATGGTATTGAGTTTACGAATAACCCATTGCAAAAAAAATAATATTTTAAAACTAATTACTTGAAAATAGGTTTATATTTTGGGACTTTTAATCCTATTCACATAGGACATCTTGCTATTGCAAATCATATGGCAGAACATAGTGATCTAGATAAAATCTGGATGGTAATCACTCCCCATAATCCGTTCAAGAAAAAAAATAGTTTACTAGATAATAATCATAGATATCAAATGGTGCTAGAAGCACTAGAGACTTATGATAAGATTGAACCCAGTACTATTGAGTTTAATTTACCACAACCCAATTATACTGTACATACATTAGTACATCTAGAAGAAAAGTACCCACAACACGATTTTTGTCTCATTATGGGTGAAGACAATCTAAAAAGTCTTCATAAATGGAAAAATTATGAAGCTATATTAGCACATCACCACATCTATGTTTATCCTCGTATTTCTAGTGGTACTATAGAGACACAGTTTGATAATCACCCTAAAATACACCGAGTTTCTGCTCCTATTATGGAAATTTCTTCTACGATGATACGTAATGGCATTAAGGAAGGAAAAAATGTACGGCCATTACTTCCTGTAGAAGTTTGGAAGGAAATAGATACAATGGGGTTTTATAAATAAATCTTATTACTCACAATTAAATGAGAAAACAGAAACTTAAATGGATACTAATCGTATTATTAATATGGTTTTTTGGACATCTCGTTTATATCACAATTGATGGACTTACCAAGAATAAAGAAAAAGCAGATATTGCTGTAATACTTGGAAACAAAGTAAATGAAGATGGCTCCCTTTCAAAACGTCTTGAAAAACGCCTTGAATGTGGGTTACTTTTGTATCAAAATAATCAAGTGCAAAAAATAATTGTTAGTGGAGGTCTCGGGAAAGAAGGTTTTTATGAAGGAGATAAAATGAAAGAATACTTAATAAAAAACAATGTCCCAGATTCTGTAATCATTATTGATAATTATGGAAATAACACACTGGCAACAGTTAAAAACACACTGCAACTAAAAGACAGTTTGAATTTTAAAAGTATTATTGTTGTCTCACAATATTTTCATTTAACAAGAACAAAAAAATTATTTAAAAAGCAAGATTTTAAAAATGTTAGTAGCGCTAGTCCAAGATACTTTGAGTTTAGAGATTTTTATTCCTTATGTAGAGAATTTGTAGCTTACTATGTTGGATAATCAATACACTAAAATGTAGTAAATATGAGAAGATTAGATACTACATCTACATATTCTAAACGGGCTTATTTTTTTGGAATTATTACACTTATCTGTTTTTTTATAGAAAATGGCCTGGTTAGTCTGCAAACAATGACGGCAACCACTATTCCAAGGTCTTTAAGTTGGACCATTACTATTCTTTATTTTTTAACAGGAGCGTTTACCATTTTTAACAGCATAAAAGGTATTAAAGAACCTAACACGTTTAAGAAACTTATTGGTCTAGGTATTGCAATCCTTTTTATGATAAGATCTATGACTGAACTTTTCTCAATAACTTAATTTCATAAAAAGAAAACCCCTATACTAATTAACACTTTAGATAAGGGTTTTCTAACTAAATAACCAACCAAAAAATCGTTAGTCCCGTTGCTATAGTGATAACAACGATTTTATTTTATTAAAAGCTTTTCAAGCTTTTGTGCTTTAAGAGCTTCTATCTCATTTTTTATATCACTTGTCTTTTTACGATACTTAGGTAATGTAGTAGATTTTCCATCTGCAGATGTTCTAAACTCTATATAACCTCTACCTCTAAACTCATATGTAGTCCCTGTAGACTCTTGAAAAAGTGCTATGGTTCTATTATCTATAACGGTGAGAATAAAAAATTCATTGTCTGGGAAATTGTAATCTAATGTTAAAGTTTTTTCATAGAATTCACCAGGAATATGATTTACATCATAAATACCATTATAATCCCAAAATATATTGTTTGTGTGCGTTCCTACAGCATCTTCAGAGCTTCTAAAGTTTCCTGTATTTCCAGCAGGTAAAAACTGTAAAAAGTTCTTATAATCAAAAGCATTTATATTGCCTTCAGAACTAGTATATATTTTCTCCCAAGTTTCAAACTCTTGAAGGAAGTAATGTATATTATCATAAAAAACAAGATCATAGTCAAAGGTGCTACGCTGGTATCCTTCTAAGATATATCTCGCTCCTGTAGGTCTGTGATATAATTCTATTTCAAAATCTGAAAGACGAGTGACATCAAAAGAGTAGGTTCCGTCAAGATCGTGAGCTACATCTAGGTCAAAACCAAAGGTTTCGTAATCACCTACTTCAATACCAAAACCTCCTCCATTTTGACCTAGGCCAGAAAGATTGTTATTTGCAGATAGTGTTCCGTTTCTAAAAGATACTGTAAATGCTTTTTGTAAAAACGGAATTACCGTATTTCCAGAAGAACGGTCTATGTCTACATACCAGATTTCATAGTTATTTAATACTTGATTAAGGGAAGGTCCTGTGGTAATTTCGACAGCGTCATCTACAATCACTTCTGTATGACAAGAGGTGCATACTATTGCGACCATTACAAATGCAAAAAGATGTTTGATCGTTTTCATAATTGTTCGTTTTTTGATTCCTTTAACAGGTTTCAAACTACGTGCCAAAAATTAATATTACTGATTATCAATAAAATACATTGTTTTTCTATTAATTATAACTAGTAATTTTTAAATGCAGCCTTTAATTGAGGTCTATTCGTTTTTAGACATTAGCTATTGGCTATTGGCTACTGGTTACTGGTTACTGGCTGTTGGCTATTAGTAACTAAAAACCTTTTTACTGATATTTTTGCTTTCGCGAAAGCGGGATAGCTATATTAGCTGTTAGCTACTTGGCTACTGGATGTTAGTTATTACCATTTCTTGTACTTTGTACCTTTTAAGTTTTTGTACGTTATACTTCGTTTTCCTTTTTTAAATTAACTCAAATAGCTTTCCTGGAAGTGGTCTTACTACACCTTTGAGCTCCATTTGAAGCAAAATACCTGCGATTTTAAAGGAAGGAAGTTTGCATTTTAGAGCAATAATATCCAGCAGTTCTTTTCCGTTATCTTTAAGAAATTTCCATACTATTTTTTCTTCCTCGGTGAGCTCTACAAACAATTGTTTCTGTATCGCTACTGTTTTCTTTTGTTCGAGTTTCCAGTTAAGAATGTACACAAGATCTGCTGCAGTGGTGAGTAAATGTGCTTTAGATTGTTTTATGAGATTATTGCAGCCTATACTTTGTTTATCATCTACTCTACCTGGAACAGCAAAAACCTCTCTATGATATCCATTTGCAAACTCTGTGGTAACTAGAGAACCTCCTTTTGCAGCACTTTCTACTACAATAGTTGCTTCAGAGAGACCTGCAATTATACGGTTGCGCTGTAAGAAATTAGTGTGTACAAAACTGCTAGAACTCCAAAAATCTGTTACAAAACCGCCATTTTTTTCTACAGCAGGCATATATTTTGCGTGTACCTTAGGATATATCTGATTAAGACCGTGGGCAAGCACACCCACATTTTGAAGACCGTGATCTATACACGCTTTTTGAGCAGTAATATCTACTCCATAAGCAAATCCAGAAATAATGAGCGGATCTAAAGGCGCAATTTCTTCTATAAAATTTTTAATAAACTGCTCGCCATAAGTGGTAATCTTTCGTGTTCCTACAATACTTACAATTCTAGGATTATCCCAGTTTATATTTCCTCTAGAAAATAATACTACAGGGCTGTCAACACACTGTTTTAGACGTTTTGGGTAGATAGGATCTGTGTACGGTAATGCAATAATATTGTTAGATTTAATATATAACAACTCTGCTTTTGCTGCTGCATAATATTCCTTTTCTCCAAAAGCACTCAATCTATGCTCACCAATACCATCTATCGTGAGCAAAGTGCTCTTCTTTTGTTGCAATACTTCTGTGGCACTACCAAAGGTTTGGATTAATTTTTTGATAGATCCATCACCTAGGTTGGGTGTCTTTTGCAAAGTGAGTAATGCGACAAGTTCTTTTTCTAACATTTAACGATTGATATTGAAGGATCTAAGTAACAACAAAAAATTGTGTTAATAAAATGTTTATAGAAGTCTTGACACACGCTTGTTTTTCATTAATTTTGAAGTATGCAATTAGACCAATACATAAGTGACCTTCTTTATAGATATGAATGTGTGATTTTACCAGGATTTGGTGCATTTTTGACGCAATATCAAAGTGCCCAAATACACGAAACCACAAATGCATTCTATCCTCCTAAGAAAAAGCTGTCTTTTAATAGTCAGCTTATAACTAATGATGGCTTACTTGCAAACTACATCGCTCAGGCAGAAGGTATCCCTCACGAGCTTGCAAATATTAAAGTTGCTACCTATGCAAAAGCACTTTCTAACTTTGTAAAAGCTCCTGGTGGTCACACTTTGGAAAATATAGGAAGACTCTCAACTGATAACGAGGGAAATTTACAATTTGAACCATCATACCATCTCAATTATCTTACAGCATCATTTGGACTTTCATCATACACCTCATCTCAGGTAACACGTGAAGTAACCTTAACTCCTGATGCAAAAGTATTGCGTGAGGTTTACAAAGAAGAAGTAGAGGCTATAGAAAAGACCACTCCTATTGCAATTACTCCAGAACGTAGAAATAATGGTTGGATAAAATATGCTGCAGCTGCCGTGATAGGTGTTGGTGTGCTATCATTCTTTGGTGCTAATTATGTAAAAGAAGTAGAAGAACACAACTATGCATCTAGAGCAGAAGCTAGAGAGCAACTAGAGGATAAAATGCAAGAGGCTACTTTTGTAATTGAAAATCCTTTACCTGTTATACAACTTGCCATCTCTAAACCATTAGGAAAATATCATATTGTTGCTGGTGCTTTTCGTGAGGAAGAAAATGCCATCACGCGTGTGGAACAATTGAGAGCTAAAGGATATGACGCCCGTCAAATAGGTGTAAATAGATATGGTTTACATCAAGTAGTCTATGGTAGTTTTACTGAAAGTAACGACGCCATAAATACCTTACGAGAAATACGTAAAGAAGACAATAAGACGGCTTGGTTACTTGTAGAAGAACTAGAGTAGTCTAGTTTTACTCATTTCTTCTCTTTCACTATTTGTTTGTTCTGCCAGTAATAATGCATTATAAGCATTTACTATACCGCCAGATTTATATGAGAGTTTAAAAAAGTATTTCCTAGTTTTTTAATTGCTCTGGAGCATTAATTTCTGGTTCTGGTGGGATGCGTTTAGATAAAAATAATATTTGTCCTAAATGACTTGACTGATGTTCCATCACGTGAAACCAACCATAATATTTATTCATTCCAAATTCAGGTATCATTTCTTGAAGCCAAGCTTCATCTACAGTTTTAAACAGCTCTTTTGTGCGAGCTCTTACTTTGGTGTATTCTTCTAAGTAATATTCGATAGGTTTTCCTTTAAACTCTTCTCGAGCTTTTTTACCTAGAGAAAGGGCATTTCCCCATTTAGCCTCTTCTTCCTCATTAAATGGTCTATTTTCAAAAGACCTAACTTGATATAGAACTTCTGCAGCTGCAAGGTGCATTACAAGTGCTCCTATTCTATTTGCTTCTTCATCGTGTAAATGATCTATCTCATAGGTTGTCATACTAGATACTTTATTTTCTACACGTTTTTTAAGTTGATCTAGCATAGACATTAATACACCTAATTGTGGGGCATACTCTTCTTCAATTTCTATTTTAGATATGTGTAGATCTGGATCTGTTCCTGTTCCTATTAAGTGAAGAGATCTACTTCCTTCTTGGGCATCTGTAGAAGAAGTAATAGTATATTCTTTTACAGATTTTCCCTTAGTATCTGAAAAGCCTTCATACCAACTATGTACGTTTTCATTTGAAATAAGTTTTTCAAATCCAGAATTTCCTATAGGAAAAGGTTGCATCTCACCATTATCATCTTCTATGAGTAGACTTATGTTATCAAATTTAAAATCACCATCTCCACTAAGTAACATTCCTATACTAAGAGAAGAACTTTCCTCATTAATCGTACCTTCTAAGTTATGTTCTATCCAATTTAAATGAGTTACAGGAGTGTTTAATGTGGTTTGGTAAGGACCCCACTCATTATTTTTTAAGCGCACAAGACTATAAAAGAAACCTCTTGAAACTGTATCTGTCTCAATGGCTTTTACATAACCAGTAAGTTTATATTTGCGTTCTTTTTTTGTTTCTACAGTAATATCTTGTGATATTGTTGTCCAGTTGTTGCTAGTCTCTTTTTTTTGTCCAAATGAAAAAGTGTAGCAAAGTACAATAGTAAGTAATACAATAATTGATTTCATTATGATTTTTTTTGATTGAATCTAAATGTTTATAATAAAAGAGTCTATAAGGTTTAATACTATAAATTACTTCTTTTCTTTCACCACTTTTTCTACAATAAGAAAAGCATTATATGCGTTAACGATACCCCCAGATTTATATGGGTAAAACATTAATTTTTTGGTTGATAATCAGGATGTCCTGTTTGCCATAAAGCAAAGGCATCTGCATCTGAATAAATTTGGTATGCAGAATGCTCAGTACCACCACCACTGTGACCACCATCTCCATCTACAAATAACAAAGCAGGGTTTTTAGTAGTAGTATCATTTTGTAATCTAGCGACAAATTTTGCAGAATCCCAAGGAGCAACAGCACCGTCTTCTAAGCCAACATAAGCATAAAATGCAGGATACTCAACATTATTTTTTAGTTTAAGATAGGCATCCATATCGATAAGACCTTGTGCTTCTTCAGATATAGCGAGTGCTCCAAACTCTTTTGTACTATTAGCCCCATTAGGTTGAAACTCAGAACGCGTAGCATTTATAAAACCAACAAGAATAATAGAGGCTTTATAGAGATCTGGACGTTCTACAATAGCATTAACTACCGTTATAGCACCAGCACTTGTTCCAGTTGCTATTGTTAGGTCTTTACTTGTATATTTTTTTTCAATTAAATACTCAGTACAAGCAATATAATCTTTCCAACTATTTACTTTGGTAGTTTTAAAGCCTCCCTTATGCCAGGCATCCCCTTTTTCTCCACCTCCTCGTACGTGAGCAAATGCATAAATATTTCCAGACGTCACCCAATTTAAATTAGCTATGCTTATATGAGGAGTAAATGAATCTCCATATGCTCCATATGCACTTATTTTTATTCTAGCAGTTCCATCTAGTTTAGTGTCAGGATGTCTAATAATAGAAAGCGGAACCTTTACACCATCGTGTGAAGCAACCTCTACTTCTTCAATAATTAAGTTATTAAATGAAGTAGGGTATTTAGGTTCTTTTAGATGAATAGGAATAAATTCTTTTGTTTTAGTTGTATATAGATAACTCTGTGAAGACTTTGTCCATCCAGTGGTAGATACTACTATATTATTTTTTATAGAGCGTATATAGCAAGTACCTGAAGAATGGGGAAGAGGTATGTTTTTAGATTTATTACTTGAAATGTATACTAAAGTTGCATTTATACCATCTTTTACCTTTGTATAATAGATGTCATCATCTATAACAACAAAGTCAGATATAACAGCGTTTTGCAACTCTTCTACAAGAACTTCACCTTTGCTATAGTCACTTCCTATAAGGGCTTTACATATTTTAAAATTTGAAGCATTTTTAGAAGTGCGATAAAAAAGTGTGTCTTTTTTAATAAAATATTGATCTATTTGATCACTTTGTTTAAAAAGAGGTTTCCAATCAGGGTTAGTATATGAATTTTTATTTTTTATTTTAGAAAAGTATAGATCTTTATAGGGTGAATTTCCACTTACTCTTCCTAGAATAATAGTAGGATTTGTTTTTCGAGTTTGTACGATAGGAAAATCTGCATTGGTTAATGGTATTTTAGAAGTTTTAGTAACAGAAAAGACCTCTATGTCTTGATTTTCAGGTGTGCTTATATAATGTAAAAATGCTTTAGAATTCTCTAAGTATGTTGGATTTTGAGGGTCTAAATGAGGAAGGCGCAAGTAGTAAAACCCAGAACTATCAGGTAACCAATTGATACCTCCTACGAGATCAGGAGTTATATTTTGTAATTTATCAGGTAAAATTTGTTGCGTTACAAGATCTAAAATCACACCTATACTTGCTTCTACCCCTTTTTGAGCTAGTGATATAGCTATTTTACTGTAATTTGGGGATAACTTAAAATAATTAATCGCTAATCTTTCTCCTACAATAGCAGGATCAAAAACTAATTTTTCGTTAGAAGCAAGATCTTTTTTGTAATATAATTTTGCAATATCTTGATCTTTCTTTCTCTTTAATATATAATATTCACCGTTATCAGTATAGCGATAGGTTTCAATAATGTCACCTTTTGTAGAAGCGTTTTCAATATCTACTAATTGATTATAAATACGGTTTTCAATATTTATTTCACCTAGTACACTATCCGTTAATGTTCCTTGCTGTTTAAACCAAGAAAGCACTTTTGTGTCTTTTAGGTCTTCAAGATTACGATAGGGGTCTACTACTAAAGTAGACCCTATTGTATCTGTAACAGTTTTCTTTATTATTGCAGGATATGTAAGTTGTACATTTGGCTGTTCTTGAGCACAACTTATTATAATTAGACAAAAGAATAAGAGTATGTTTTTAAAAATCATTTGATATATAGTCCTATTGAATTTATAGCTGATTTTGACTAACAGTAGCAGGAGGACAATCACCTATCTTTTCTGAACGTCTCGGGTCATCATTATCTCCGCCACCTCCTTGTATGATTGAAAGGTTTGAAATTTTTAGCTTGTTTAATTGTAAAATTGTTTTTTTAGTTTTCATAGATATTTAAATTTTATTTTGGTGTCTAAAGTACAACATTTTGATGGTGAATATAAAGCAATATTACATTTTAGATGTCGAAATTCATAGAACTTCGACATCTAAAATGCAGTGTTATTTGTTGATCTTAAGTTGCTTAATGAAATATGAGGGTTTTAATCCTGTTTTCTTATAAAAAGCATTAGAAAAGGATTCTGCGGTATTAAAACCAACTTCTTCAGCAATACTTTGTATGGTATAGTTAACTAATTTGGGGTTAATTTTAACTTGCTGTAAAAAATAGTCAATACGTAAATCATTAATATAAGTAACAATTGTTTTTTTCTTATTATAATTTATTATTTGAGATAAATATTTAGTATTTGTCTTCATTTTTTTTGCTAATGATGATGATGATATATTTTTCTCTATAAATACATTGTTTACTTCAAAGGCATCTAGTCTTTCTATTATATTAGATACGATTTCTGGAGAAATTAATAGTTCTTTTTTATTGATTTTGCTAGTAGGTTCTTTTACATTTTCAGTTTTGGGATTTTTCACAGAAATCACATCTGTTGTATTGATTAGCTTATTAAATTTATTTTTATGTTTTCTAGCCCTTAAATAAAGATATAAGGAAATTATTATTAAAGCTAAGACCAAAAGAATTAGAATAATTGTCCAATAATTAAGTTTATTATTTTTTTTGTCGAGAATCTGTATTAATTCCTCTTTTTTTGATACTAAAGTAGGGGTATCGTATAAAGAAAATATTTTAGCGCCTAATGTTTGCTTTTGTATTGAATATATGCTGTCAAACTTTAAAATTTTATCTACGTATAATAATTGATTTTCAGAATCTTTTTGTTTTTTGTAATATTTTATAAGTTGTTCATAAGACATTCTAACTTCGGGTATTAAAAAAGGATCATTTTGAAAAATCGAGTCTACTGTCTTATAATGTTTAAAAGAATTTTTCTTATTTATAAAAGCTGCATAATAATTACCTAGGAGTAGTATTCTTTTGGATTCATTATTTTCTTTATTCAAATTATTTAATGAAGTTATAACATCATTATACTTTATATTAGATTTTTGTTTGTTTGATAAAGATTTGTATACTATCAATTGAGATTTTAATGAGCTATGATCATCGCTAACTTTTCTTAATGCACGTTTAATATAATAATTAGCAGAATCTTGTTGATTAGTTCTAATAAATGTTTCAGATAGATATAAAGAGGTGGAAAGATAATCATAAGTGAAACTCTTATCTCCAAGACTTATTTCTCTATCATAACATTCTTTTAAAAGTTTTAAGGCTTCAGAAAAATTACCGATATCACTTTTTATAAGAGCAATATTATGTTTATTAATAAAAATATAGTTTTGGTCACCTATTTTTTGTGCTACAGATAAAGATTTTAAATAGAAATCTAATGCTTTATCATACTCAAAAAAATTTAGATAATAACCTCCAGCAAATGAATAACAAAGCATTAAATAACCTAAGTCTGAAGATTTTTTTGCGTGATAAATAGAAAGATCTATTAACTCTTTTTTATATATTTTATCCTTTTTATAATATGCTAAATTACTTAAAGCTTTAGCTTTTTGTAAATCATTATCATCTATTAAAGCTTTTTTATAAATGGTATTTAAATAAACCTCTGACTTTAAAGTGTCTTGATATACCTTAATATATCTATCAAAAAGAGAATCATAAGAAATATTAACAAGAGAATCAGGAATCACAAAAGAGGCATCTTGTGCTTTTAGAGTTATAGAAAATAGTATTGCTATAAAAACAAAACAGTATTTAAAGTTGAATAGGGATGTCAATATGTTTTTAGTATTTAATACCTGATATGTAGGTGTTTATGTGAGTATTTTGATGGTGTCTTTCTATGAATCTAGAGTCGTTATTCTATGAATTACGACCAACCCAACTTTGATGAAGGATATAGATCTCTCATCTTTGAACCATCAGTTAGTTAACAAACATAATCCTTACATTATATTTATACAATTAAAATAGATGTAGTTATATAAAAGACAGATAAAGGGTTTAAGCATATTTATATTCAAAATAAATCAAACACAGGATAATATTCAAAACACGTATATGAACTCAATTAAAACACTTACAAGATTAGATAAAATACATCAATTAATTAGTCAAGAATGTACAGGCACACCTAAAGAGCTTGCGTTAAGATTGCAGTTTAGTGTGAGAACAATACATCATTTGTTAGAGCTCCTTAAAGAGTATGATGCAGAGATTAAATATGATCGTAACAGAAAGACCTATTACTATACTGAAGAATTTATCTTTGAAGTTAATGTATCAATAGCTATTAACGGTAATAATAAAATGATAAGCCTTCTTAATAGGTATAGTGCATAAACACTTATTGTAGCTCGTTTTCAATATCTTTTATGAGCTTGTTTACCTTATCTTTCAAGATGTCATATCTAAGTAGTTTGATATATCTTATAAATCTTATATCTGCTAAATACGCATTCATATCACTTTTTTCTTTTTCTGATAACACTAGAGGTAAATGTATAGATCTTAATTGTGGGGTGTCGTCATAGATAAGATAAGAAGAAAAAATAGTATGTATAGGTTTGTCAAAATTATGATATAGCTGGGTTTGTAAAGAACCTTCTTCATACTTTTCCATTTCATTATAATCAAACTCATACAGTTCAATAATTTTAGAGCGTAATGAATCATTTTCTACAGTTTCTAACCCTTTAGATTTTAAAGATTCATATCCAGAAGTGTTTATGATAGAAAAATTATCGGAAACTAAGCGTATATATTTTAAAGAAAAAGAATCGATATTTACCTTTTTTCCATCTATCATTTTTTTAAAATAAGTACAATAGTTCATACCCTCTATATGTGATTTTCTATTGAGTTCTATATCATAAAGGTCTTTGGTAAGTCCATTTTTGATCTCTAATAATATTTTTTCTTCAGCAAGAGCATTCTTTCTGTTATCATTCCAGTTATTTAATGCAAATGCCGAGATCACAGCAATAAATACGGCTAAAAAGTCAAAAAAATAGCGTCCTAGCTTGATTTTAGGTGTTTTCATAAACGTTAGTTTAAGGTGTAAATATAACTCAGATTAAACCTACTAATGTAATTTATTCAGTGTTTTTGGCACTTGCTTCTTCATTATCCGGCATAAGTTTACAACAGTTTTAAAGGCAATCTTAATTAAAAAATAATAGGAATTGCATATCCTAATATTATGTTAATCAATATAATTAATATGAAAAAAATAAATATACATACTTGTAGTGGTAAAAAAGGACAAAAATGTCTGTCTTGCCAGAGAAAAAGTATCACGGCTAATAGTCCAGATTTTACACTTTGTGATAACGATTTAGACCTTATCGTTGGAGGGTTAAATAATGTAGACGTTGAGATAGCAAAAGAACGCGCAGTGACAGATATGGGACTAGAATCATTTATCCCTGCTTCTTATTTTGAATAAAATTAACCCAAAAAACAATAATTATGCAACTTACAAGAGAACAACAACTATTAAATAATGTCATACAAAAAGCTTGGGATGATAAAGCCTTTAAAGAAAGCTTAATCAAAAACCCGCTAGAAGTAATACAATCTTTAACAGGAGAACAACTCCATTTACCTTCTGATAAAACGATTGTAGTTACAGATCAATCATCACAAAATGTAATACATATTAATATTCCTGCTCAACCATCTATGGATGATATAGAGCTCAATGAAGAGCAACTAGAAATAGTTGCTGGAGGAGGTCAAATAAGTGAACCCATTATAGATGACGTTGCTGCAAAAAGTATATCCTCACTTTTTGAGTAATAAATGGTCTAAAGGTCATATAATGATACAAAGTACCCCTACTTTTTTTTGGATTAAGAAAGGAAAAGAGAAGTGTTTACATATAGTAATGCTTCTCTTTTTTAATATATGTTCTGTTTTCGCTTTAAGCGAAAATAGAAATGTCATATACACAAAAGATATAGCCCAAAAACCTCCTACAATTGAAGTTAAAAAAACAGCAGATAGTCTTTTTAATACAATTTCAACACATATTAATAATGGTCGCTTTATAGAAGCAGAAGCTGCTGCAGAAAAAAGTCTAGCATTTTATAATTCAATAGAAGATTATAGTGGGGTAGGAAACTGTTTTAATAAGATAGCTACCATATCATATTATATGTCAAATTTTTCTAAAGCACTTACCTATTATGATAAGAGTATTGAGATATATAGAGAAGTGCATTTTCAAAAAGGCGTAGCCTCTTCTCTTAATAATAAAGGAGCAATCTATTATCATTTAGGTAATTATCCCGAAGCATTACAACATTATAAAAAAGCACTTGCGCTAAACGAGGCAGAAGGTAATGTAAAACAACAAGCAACTGCGCTCAAAAATATAGGAGGTATTTTTTTAGAAGTAAATGAGCTTGATAAAGCAATGACATATTATGATACCGCTAGAAAAATTTATAAAAAAATAGGAAATAAAAAGCTAGAAGGTCAAGTAATAAGCGCAATAGGGGAAATATATATAGCAAAAGAAGAATATGATATTGCGTTAATATATTTAGAAAATAGCTTGCAAATTGCTCAAGATGTAAATGACAAGCACCATATTATGGTAGTCACTTATACAAAAGCAACGCTTAAAAATACCATTAAAAAATATAGAGAGGCCTTACAGTTATATGATGCTGTCATAGATCAAGCTTCACGCTTAGATAATAATCGTTATAAAGCAATGTCTTATGTGGGTAGTGGCAAGACTTACTATGCGTTACATAATACTCAAGCAAGCTTAGCAAATTGTCAAAAAGGTTTTTTAATGGCAAAAAAACTCAATGTTCTTGCTGTAGAAAAAGAAGCTTGTGACTGCTTGTATCAAACACATAAATCTATAGCTAATACTAAAAAAGCGCTTTTTTTTTATGAAGAATCTATCAAGTTACAGGATAGTCTTAAAACAACAAAGACTTCAAATAGAGTATTGCAAATGGAGTTTGAAAAAGAACAACTATTAGATAGTATTTTTCAAGTAGAAAAAGAACGTAAAATTGAGAGAGAACACCGTGATATATTGCAGAAAAAAAAGAACCAACACAATATATTACTTATTTCAGGATGTTTTATAATCTTGATTGCAGGAGTATTATGGAGTAGACTTAAGTTTATTAAAAAATCTAAGGCAAAGCTTCAAATAGAAAAAGATCGCTCAGAACACCTTTTACTCAATATACTTCCAGAAGAAATAGCAGAAGAGTTAAAGGTAAAAGGATATGTAGATGCACAAGATGTAGACACCGCGACCATTCTTTTTACAGATTTTAAATCTTTTACAGAGACGGCCTCAAAACTAACCCCTCAAGAACTTG
>CALKZS010000153.1 GCA_938002835.1 uncultured Dokdonia sp.
CTTTTTTAACAGCGTTTTTTTGAGTGTTTTTTTGTAATTGCACTACTTTTTCATTCATTTTTTCTTTAACAGCATCTTGTCTTTGAATCCTAGGACGACTATTAATTCCCGCCTCTTTTTTTAACTTAGCTATATCTTGCAATTTACCTACTTCATTTTTTGAGGAGATATTTGAATTCCTTTGTTTAAATTCTTTATCCAGTTGTTGTATTTTGCTTTTCTCTTTGGAAACATAACTAGAAGGAACTATATCATTATTAGGTGTTGTTGGCCGACGTAGTGATTGAACAGATGGATTAGTAGGTTTTGGAGTCTGAACAAGTGGTTGAACATTTTGATTAGCAGGTGTTTTTGGCTGAGCAGGTGGTTGAAAATATTGACTAGCAGGTGTTTTTGGCTGAGCAGGTGGTTGAAAATATTGTTGATAAACAGGTTTATCAGGAAATCGATCATATTGGTTTTTGCCAATCCCACCGTAAGGAGGTAGCGTATTTGACTCTTCCTTCTTTGTTTTTTTAGCTGGTCTTGGATCATCATCAGTATCTGATCCAGTTTGCGCCATAGCAATAGCACTACTTATACATAATATGATGACTATTACTACTTTTTTTAGATGTATATGTTTCATTTTATTGAGTTTTTAAATTGAGGTTTATCTTTTTATCTTAGCTTTAACACTTTTCTTTTTCTTGGTTTTATTTTGTTTTGCAATATCTTGCTGTACTTTCTTATCTGCCCTTTTTATTTGTTTATCTAGCTTTTGTTTCTTTTTGATGTAGGTCTTGTTTTCGGCAACGCTCTTTTTCTTTATTTGCGCATCTATTTTTGCAATAGCCTTTTTTTCTGACTTAGACACTTGTGTAGCGGCTAATAAACTTTTAGTTGTGGTAGCACTATTTTGATTTAATCTTCTTTGTACTTCTGAATTTTGTGCAAGTCTGTCTTTCTTTTGTACTAGCTCATTTGCTAAGGCAATTCTATTCTTAGTATGAGTCTGTTCTAATTGTGCTGCTTGTATTTTCAGAGCTCCTGCTTTTGCAGCATTTTTATTATTTGTAAGTGCCCCAAAACTTTGATTTTGCTTTATAGCTTGGTTTCTTGACTGTTGCGTTTGTACAACTCCTCCTGCTTGAGGTCTAGTTGTTGCATTAGTATTAGGGAGTTGACTATACTGTATAGCTACATTTGTTTGTCGAGGTTGATTTGCCACTGCAGGTTGATTTCTTATGGCATTCTGTACTGCTACATCTCTTTTAATTTGATTAGCACGAGCTTGATCAAATGCTTTACGTTCTTGTGGACTAGCCTTTTTTCTAGCCTCCGCCATTTCTTTATTAACAGCAAGCTTAGCCTCTATTCGTTTTGTTTCTGCCTTTTTATATTCTCCTTCTAGTTTTGCTACTCTTGCTTCTTGGAGGTCCTTTTTAAACATCTTTACTCGCCCCATTTCGGTCTCATACTTCTGTCTTGCTCTATCAAATTCTGCTCTAGACTGAGCCGTTCTTTGATCGTGTATTTGTTGTAATTGCGCTAAGCTTTCTTGTGCTTGAACAAGTCCTACATTCAAAAAAATTAAAATGACTATTAGATATTTCATAATGATCCTATTTAAGTTATTACTTTTTGCTTTACCACATTGCTCTCCCGACAGTTGTAAATATCGTAAGTTCGATTTCGCGAAAGCATACATTGCTTCTTATTTGTGTGGTATAAAATTATTTTATAAAACAATGTATATCAACCACATATTGATGTAGTCTTTTTTATGTAAAAAAAGATCTTTACTTTTTTACAGCGCCGTTTTCTTTGAGAAGTTTCTTGGTCTTATTGCCTTTATTAATCTTTAATACAGTTTTGCCTTTTGCATTTCTAGCATTCACATCTGCTCCTGCAGTAATTAATAGTTGTACAACACTTACGGCATTTCTTGTTCTAACTGCAAGATGCAATGGGGTATCACCATTAACCACAGCATCTGCATCTGCTCCGTTTTTGAGTAAAAGATCCATAAGACCCGCATTATTGTTTTTTGCGGCGTGATGTACATAGGTCAAACCACTAGTGTCATTTCCTTGGGCAGAAAGTCCTTGTTCCAACAATATTTTTGCACAAGCAGTAGAGTTTTTAACCACCACTGTAGTAAGGTATGATTGATCACTTGCGTCTCCACCAGCATCTATGAGTTGTTGTAGCACAAGATCTGAAGTATTTGCGACTGCTTCATTTATTCCATCTTGAGCAGGAGCTCCTGCATCTAATAAAAGTTTTGAAAGACTTGGGTTATTATGCTTTGTCGATTGTGCCAGTACTTCCCCACTACTTCCATCTGCTCCATCATCTAATAACATTTTTACAATATCAGTTTTATTACTTCCTACCGCAGCTTGTAAACCTTCATTTGCATCTGCCCCAACGTCTAACAACATTTTTACAATCTTTACTGAACCATTACTACTTGCTTTCTTAATATAGCTAGGTTTTGTACCATCTGCTCCTCCTTCTAATGCAGTGGTTACCATTGCTGTATTATTTTTTTCTATTGCAATAGGCATTAATGGCTCTCCGTCTGCTCCTTCTTTAATGAGCATATCAAGCATTTTTATATTATCTTTTTCTGCAGCTGGCAGCACTCCTAAATTTGCATCGGCTCCATTTTTTAATAATAGTTGTAATGTTGTTGTCTTTCTATTAGTTACAGCAGCAACCACTCCTTTACTTGCATCACCTCCATTATCTAATAATGCTTTTAATAATAGATCTTTACCGTTACCTGAAACCTCTGCTATATATGCATCTGGACTCGCACCGTTTTGTAACATTTTTGTAGTGAGTGGCACGTTATTTTTTGCAATTGCTTCCTTTATACCTACATTTGCATCTGCTCCTTTTTCTAAAGCAAGGTCTATTAACTGAGTATCATTTTTAGTAATTCCATAAGTCAGACCACTTGTAGGATTTCCACCAGCTTCTACAGCTGTATATACAAGGTCACTAGCACCAGATTTTATACTCACTGCTAGAGCGTCATTAGGATTATATCCGCTCTCAATCATAAGTTCTGCAACAGGGAATTTACGGTATCTTATAGCTTCTCCAAACATTTCTTTTGTTACAAACACTCCATAATTTGATATCATTTTTTCTACTAAAAGTCTATCGCCTTTTTGGATTGCCATATTAGTAATCATTTTCTTATCTCCATTTGCAATTACTTTATCAAGTAACTCATCATTTTTCTTTAAGATAGCTTGATCTATAGCATATCCAGAAACAGATGCGTTATTATCTAACAGTTTCATTGCTAACGTAGCATCTGTACTTGTACTTTTTTGTATGGCAAGGTCTAATGGTGATCTGCCTTGCTTATTAAATTTATTTATATCTGCATTAGCATTAATCAAATGATCAACAATTCCATCATCTCCTTTTAATACAGCTTGATGTAACGGAGTATTACCAGAAGCATTGCCTGAATTAATATTAGCACCTTCACCTAAGGCAGTATCTATATCTGTAGTACTGCTAGAGGTTACAGCTTGAAAAAGGATTTGATCCATATGTCTTGCAGTTCCTGCTGAAGCTAATTGTCCACCAGCGCCATTTGAAGGAGAGGACGTAGTGGTAGTTGTTTGTGCACTACGAACTGATCCAACTCCACCATTACGTGACAAGATTTTTGTAGATTCTCCTAATGACATTCTAATTTTATTGTTGTTAATAACGTCTAAGGTTATTTCATCATCAGTATCGTTAGTACCGTAATAACTCTCAAATGCACCTCCACTATTTTTATCTAACCTAAAAATCTCACCATTAACCCGAATATTAAGATCGTTCTTTACCGCCGTAGTAATACTTAACTTAATACTAGATCCTTCTATTTTCCAATTACTCCCAGTTATTGCACTCACATCTGCCTTATCAGAATTTACTATATCAAAAAGTGATCCTTTATTCTTTTTTAAAATGCCATATTCTAAGCCTCTATCCCCTTGACTTGTTATATATCTTACAGCAATATCTCCAGATGTTATGGGATAAAGCTGTATAAAATGCACACCAATTTCTAATGTAGCCGTAAATGCTCCTATAGTACTATCATACATAAATGTTCTGGATAAATCATTCTTGGCAGCATCCACTCGGCTATTATGAGTTGCCATAATAATTTCTTGCTCCCCGGAAAGTACATCAGATGCTTCTCCCTCCAAATCATTTAATTCTAATACTATTTGATTACCTACTGTACTAATATCAAAACCAGCAGCAAATCCTTTACGATTAAGAACATTTGCAGATTTTGCAAGTACAAAACGATAGCTCCCTGTAAGATCCCCAATGTTTGAGGGAACATCATTTGCGGTGGCAGATTCATGCGGGTACATATCTCCTAATTGGTTTGCCCGTGGAGCAGTACCTGGTCTATATGTACTTGCATTATATTCATAAGCGTACAAATAGAGGTTTTCTTTTATCAAAATAACTTTTTTACCGTCTATCTCATAATTTGATAAGTATCCTTTAAGATTTGATTTATACGTATATGATCCCATAAATCTTTTTTGTGCAACAAACTTTGAACCAGAATGAGTTTTAAATCCATCTTCTTGACCAATAGAAAGTGTAAGTGAATTGCCCGATTTAACGACTTTAATAAGTACAGACCCTGTCCCGTTAATAGAATATGTATAATAATCAGCTAAATCTTCTTGGAAGGCTTCAAAAGCTATAGTAGCTTTTTCTAAAATAATCTTGTTTGTTGCTTTTGTTTGTAAAAAGACTATAAAACATAAGAGTAAACTTATTACAGTTTTTTTTCTTTTTAGAAATAATTGAAAAAAGTTCATAGTACCAATTTTTTATATGTTATTATTTATTGATGATGTAAATGTATTTTAAGAATTATGAGACTTAAACTACATATTGATGTAGTGTAAAAATAAAGTGCTCACTATCAATAATTTAACTAATAAAAAAATGCCATTTTATTGAGTGTTATTGAAATTGAGAGTGTTCTATAATAGATTTTAGACTATAGATTACTAAAAAGAGTAAACCCACATATATACTCCAGAAGTACTATGAAGTGTACTCCCTTTTTAAAAGAAATTAATTTTTGCAATTCTTTCTTTGAGCAAAATAGACTACATCCTGCATTTGTAACTGCAAAGTATCCTTTCCTCGAGGCGTAATAACATAGCGGCTTACTCTAGCCCTTGGTGATATGGCGTTGGGATTTATTTTGGTATACCTATAGGATGTTGGATTTACAGTATCTTTTGGTAAATCAATATATCTAGAAGATAAAAACATTACGCGCAATGTATCATTACTTTTTTTAGTAATAAATACAGGCTCATCATTGTGTGTTTTATACCATACCCCAGTGATGTTATCCTTAGATACTTCTTGAGCTAATGAAGAGTCTATGTTTAAAAAGAAAGTTATTAATACAAAGCTCACTACTGTATTTAAATTTGAGATTTTCATAATCATTTGGTTTTAAAAATCAAAGCTATCCGCATTTTACTCCATTTTCAACTACATAAAGGTGTGGTTGTATGTATTTTTGATTTTATGAAAAACATCATAAAGTTAGTATGCACAGATATAGACGGTACGTTGCTCACTAAAGATCGCTGGTTGAGTGATATGACTGTTACCGCTTTCGCGAAAGCGGGATTACCCACCATTCTTGCCTCATCTAGACCACCACAGGCAATGCGTTACATTCAAGAAGGTTTAGGAATTTCTGGAAAACCACTTATTGCATTTAATGGAGGGTTAATTATAGGTAGAAATGGAAAACAACTAGAAAGTAATACAATTAATATTGATATTTTAGAAACTTTAAAAGATCACAAGGCTCAACATCATTATAATTTGAGTATATATAGCTATGAAGATTGGTTTACAGCCCAAATGGATGCTCATACCAAACACGAAATGTATACAACAAGAGATACTCCAAATATACAGTCTGTATCTAAAACCTTGGCTCTTTTAAAGGAAACGAAAAAAGGTATTCATAAATTAATGTGTATGGGAAAACCAGAAGAATTAGATAGTATTATAACAGTACTCACTCCTATTTTTAAAGAAAAAGTACACTTTTATAGATCTAAAGACACCTATCTTGAAATTACTCCAAAAAATATAGATAAAGCAAAAGCATTAAAAAAGTTGCTCGCTACAGAGTTTGATTTTGGAATGGAGAGGGTTATTGCTTTTGGTGATAACCACAATGATAATGAGCTTTTAAGACACGCTAAGTATGGCGTTGCAGTAAAAAATGCGACAACGACACTTAAAGATATTGCAGATTATGTAAGTGATTATACTAATAAAGAAGATGCTGTTGCGCGAGCTATCGAACATTTTTTATTGTAAAAGAAGAAGAGATATAATTACTTTAAAACAACATCACTATACTTTGCAGTGATAGTAATAACATTACCGATACTACGAGATTTGTGGTAACCATTTACCATTTCTGTTTTTCCGTTTTTTAGAGACTTTGTCTCTAGCTGTCTTGGCACTAAAAACTCATTATGCTCTCCACTATAATTAAAGTTAAAAGCACTATCTGGTAGATTTAATACAAGGTCACTATTTTCAAGAATTAAAGTAAGTGATCCAAAATTATCACTTATTTGAGGAATTGAAAGTTGACCAAAACTCCCAGAGATCATTCCAGCTCCATTCAGTTTATTAATCACCACATTACTAGAGTTAGAAGTTACAGCAATATCTCTTGCACTTGCAATGCTACATTCTTTAACGTGATTTGCCGAAAGAGTTCCGCCATTCCAAGAAGCCACTGTGATAGGACTATATGAGACATCAATGGAGGTTTCTTCTCCATTGATGTTTCCTGCAGCAAGACTGCCGTGTGATATATTCCCTTTTGCATTATAGGCACTCACCATTTTTACATTACCATATCTTACATTAAGATCTAGTGTTGCTTTTTTAGGCATCTTTACAATAATAGTGCGCTTTACATCTCGACCTGATTTTCTATTATTTGTATCTATATTCATACTAAAATGAGTACTTGAATTGCCATTCTTATCTCTTGTGGTGGTTTTTTCCCATTCTCCTTCGTGCTCTTCTGCCCATTTTTCCATTTTTTCACCAAATTCTTCTCCCCAAGCTTCCATAGATTTACCAAAATCTTCTCCCCAACTCTCGAAGGCTTTTTCCATAGATTTACCAAAATTTTCTCCCCAGGCTTCCATTGCTTCTCCAAAATCTCCCATTTTAATTTCAAAATCATCTCCCCAATCTTCCATATCTTGTTCAAAATCGTCTCCCCAATCGTCCATCTCATCTAACCATCGATCTGTCTCGCGAACAGTCACATCAGTTCCGTATTTTTTATTGAGCTTATTTACATATGCTTGTTTATTCTTACGATACTCATTGTCATTAAAATTCATATTACTAGTTTTCCCAAAAGGCCATTGGGGTATGTTTTTAAGACTACTCAAAGCTCCACTTAGATTTCCTAAATTCCATTTTTCCTGACTTTCTTCATCCCATTTCTCCATTGCTTTGTCAAAATCGGGTCCAAACTTCTCTTCCATTAACCGTTCATAGTGTTTAATATATGCCTGACCTTCTCGTTCATAGGCCTTGTGGTCAAATTTTACATCTCCTATACCGTCATAAAACTCATCTGGAAGTGGTGTTCCTGCAAGACCTTCTAAAATAGGTCCTACAATACCTTCCATAACAGGTTCTACAACACTAAGAGCCCCTCCTATAATTGGTCCTAAATCAATATCAAGATCTTCTAGGTCTTCTATATTAATAACCGTTGCATCTCCATAGCCACTAGCACTTCGTATTGATACTTTATTACTATTACCTGTTACAGATATATCCCAATCTTTTAATGCTTCAGATGTATTGTTTCCTTGTACAAATGCTTCTACTACTACTTGATTTTTATCCCAAGTTTCAAAAATCACGTCTGCATAACGAGTATCTACCGTTATCTCTACATCTTTATTAACATTAAAACGTTCGTTTAATTTTTCTTTTTTTACTTGTGCAAAAATAGCTTGAGAAATCACAAAAAATATGATTATCAACAACCCTTTTATATGTATTGTTTTCATTTTTATACTGTTTGTATAGCATCTTTAGATGCTTTTAGTTCCTTTAATTTTTCTTTAAGTTTTGAAAGTAATTCTAAACGCAATTTCAAATTATCTACCATTGCATTTATCATCTCTTCACTTATACCACTCTCTGTTATTTCTTGATTTAAACGTGCATATTCTTTATCAAGGTCTGCTAGTTGTTTTAAGAAAGCATCGATAAGTTCTTTGTTTTCATCTGTAATCTCTAGTCTAGCAATCTCTACATTGATATTGGCCAGATAATAATCTTCTACTCTTTTAAATTGTGGTGAAAGGTCACTCAATTGTATAGAGCGCTCTTCTTCTACTTCTGATTGCTCAGTAGTTTTTCCATCTACTAATTGAGTTTGTGAGTCTGTATCCGCTTTCGCGAAAGCGAACCAAATAATACCACCTGCCACAATTAAAACTGCAGCAATCTTTAAAAAGAAAGAGATACCATTTTTTGATTTTTTAGTAGGGAGATCAATACCTTTTTCTTCTGGTAATGCCTTAGCAAGCCTATCTTCAAAACGAGACTGATGTCCTTCTGGTAGTCTATGATTCTCTTTTGAATCTTTTAATATATCTCTAAGATCCTGTGCCATAATGCAACGTTTTTAATTGTTCTTGTAACTTCTTTTTACCTCGGTGCACCAAGGTGCGAGATGCCACTTCTGTAATCTCTAATATTTCTGAAATCTCTTGATGATCATATCCTTCTATAAGGAATAGCATTAAAGGAAAACGATACTTCTCTGACATTTCTGAAATATATTTTTTGATTTGATCTACCGACACACTGTCTGCGACACCCCAGTCTTCTGTAGTCTCATCTACTTTGCCTATAACTTCTTCATTAAGCGGTATAAGTGTTGCTTTTTTTGCCTTTATCATATCGAGACTTTTATTAATCACAATACGTTTTAACCAGGCGCCAAAAGTAACGTCTCCCGTAAATTGATGCAATCTTGAGAAGGCATTTATAAAGCCTTCGTGCATTGCTTCTTCTGCTTCGTATGCATTTTTTAGAAATCGGAAAGCTACGTGATACATACCGTCACAGTATTTATTGTATAATTGCAGCTGCGCCTTCTGGTCGTTCTGTTTGCATTGTTCTATGATTGTTGTTATGAGCAATTGTAATGGTTGATTAGGTTGCTATTCTCTTTAAAGACGAGACACTTTTTTTAATGTTGCAAGATATTTTAAAAAAAAATGAGCTTTCTCAAATTTATTACCTTTACCGTATAACAATGAAGCAAAAACCTGTACATACAAAAGGGATCAATCCCAACTTTGCTATCCTACACGCTGCACGAAAAAAAGAACAATTATCAATACCAGATCTTGCCTTATCTATTATCTCTGGTAATCACACTGCTTTATCGCAAGGTATTACCTTAGTAGAAAGCACTTCGCCAAAACACCAACAGCAAGCGCAAAAGCTCATTGAATTATGTTTACCTAAGGCAAATAATTCTGTACGCATAGGTATAACTGGTGTTCCTGGTGTAGGAAAAAGTACCTTTATAGAAGCTATAGGGACTTACCTTACTGAGCAACATAAAAAAGTGGCTGTACTTGCTGTAGATCCTACCAGCTCATTATCATACGGTAGTATTTTGGGAGATAAAACGAGAATGGATAGTCTCTCTCAAAACCCAAATGCTTTTATAAGACCTAGTGCTTCTGGAGGTTCTCTAGGAGGTGTGGCTCGCAAAACACGAGAGGCTATCATACTTTGTGAAGCTGCTGGTTTTGACATCTTGATTATAGAAACTGTAGGTGTGGGTCAAAGTGAGACTATTGTACACTCAATGGTAGATTTCTTTTTACTACTCAAACTTGCTGGTGCTGGTGATGAGTTACAAGGTATTAAACGTGGCATTATAGAAATGGCAGATGCTATTGTGATTAATAAAGCAGATGGCGGGAATGAAAAAGCAGCAAAGTTGGCTAAAACCGCTTTTGCAAAAGCGTTACACCTCTACCCTCCTAAAGAAAGTGATTGGAATCCTAAAGTGACTACCTGTAGCGCTATAGAGCAAAAAGGAATTGAAGAAATATGGTCACTTATTGAAGAATATATACTATTAACAAAAACCAATAATTATTTTAACCAAAAGCGTGTTGCTCAAAACAAACACTGGTTATTGCAAACTATTGAAAATAGCCTTAAAGACAGTTTTTATAATAACCCTACGGTTATAAGTCAATTACCTTCTATTCTAAATGCCATTTCTAATAATGAGATATCTCCTTTTGAAGGAGCTAGAACTCTTTTAGATTTGAATACATAATCTCTTTTAACTCTCTACAGAGAATCTCTTTACGAGATATTGCTGTAATTTATAAAAGATAAAACCTAGAATAGCTCCCATAGTCCATCCCGTAAGTACATCTCCTGGATAATGTACTCCTAGATAAACCCGACTATACCCTACTAATGCAGACCAAAACAGAAGTATAAAAATAAGATTACGATGCTTAGATTTTAGTGCAAGACCTGCAAAGATAGCTGCTGCCATACTATTTGCCGCGTGTCCAGAAAAATAGCCATAACGACCACAACGCTCTGCTATAAAACGCATTGTTCCTTTCCAAGCTTCTACTCTACAAGGGCGAGGTCGTTCAAAACCGTGTTTAAATAAATTTGCTAGTTGGTCTGTACACGTAATCATTGCTGCTACTACAAGTACAGTGATGATAGTCCCTTTTAACCCGTATTTCTTATAAATAAGATATATGAGAAATGCATATAATGGTGTCGAATACAACTTATTTGTAATGAACAACCACAATCCATCCCACGTAATACTTCCTAAACTATTTAGAAATAAAAAAAGATCGTGATCGTATTCTATAAGCTGCTCCATAGAAAACGAAGATATTAAAATATGAGTAGAGTTATAAACTAACTTATATCCAAAAAAACATTTATTATTATATTTTTTTTAAGAGACTATTTAGAAGTCCTAAACCTATGGCAGTTTTAATAATTAGAAGCTCCATAAGGATTAAAAGAGTCTATCTTATAACCTCTTTGAGAGTTTTCTAACACAAGTTTTGAAGAAGTGTATACATAATCATCTTTAACTAAGTAGTAATTGTCATTATAACCGGTATTTGAGTTATATATTGACAATGAAGACGTTCTTGTAAGAAAATTATTTTTATTAAATGTAGTGGTAATACCTACTGCTTGGTTGTTAACGCCCACAGCAACAAGAGCTTTATGATTTAAAAATGAAGTTTTTTTAGATTGAGCATACAAAGATGAAGTAAGCCATAAAATTAAAATCAATAAAAATGCTTTTATAATTTTCATACCCTAACTTCTTTTCATTAAATATACATAATTTATAGAATTAACTAACTCTTAAGGCATTTTACTCATCTTCATACTTAGTAATCTCTTCATCATACCAATCTGTAGCTGCTTTGATGGCGTTTTCTGTTTCTGTGGCAAGCTCAGTTTCATCTTGTTTATCAAACTCTTCAAACCATTGTATCTCGTCTATAGTAAGATCAATAATAAATCGAGGAAACTCAGTATGTATTACAAAAATATGATCTGGGTATGATGAGTTATCACCTAAAAGAAATTTTGGTACTGTCATTGTTTATTTTATTGTTATTGGATTATTATTAATCAACTTTTTACTTAAGTAATTAAATCTAAAGTACAACATAATTGCAGAAGCAGTAAGACCTATTAATAATCCTATCCATATACCTTGTGTACCCATTTGCGAACTCTTACCTAAATACCAGCTCACAGGATAACCAATTAACCAATATGCCACAAAACAAATTCCAGTAGGAATATACACATCTTGCAATCCTCTCAATGCTCCCAAAATAGTTACTTGCACGCCATCACTTAATTGAAATAATGCTGCCACGATGAGTAATTGAGATGCTATAAAAATAACATCTTGATTATCTACATAAAACGTTGGGAGCAGGTTTTTTAGTAAAATAAACCCAACTGCAAATAGCGCTTCAATAATAAATGTTTGCAAAAATATAGAAAATGCAATCCTACGTAAATTCACATAATCGGCTATTCCTTTTTGATTTCCTACACGTATTGTTGCCGTCACACCAAGACCTACAGCCACCATAAATGTCATTGTAGCAAGATTGAGTCCTATTTGATTTGCTGCCTGTGCATTAGTTCCTATAATACCAGATAAAAATATGGCTGCTGTAAATATTCCTACTTCAAAAAACATTTGTAATGCTGTAGGAAATCCTAGTTTAAAAACGGTCCAAAATTCAGACAACTTAATGTGATTACTATTTTTCCATATAAAATAAGATTTGAAATCACGCTTTCGCGAAAGCATAAAAACAAGAATCGCCAGCATAAAAAATCTAGAAATTAGCGTTCCCCAAGCTGCTCCCTCAACCTCAAGACGAGGAAAAAACCAAATACCATATATCAAGACATAATTAAATAATACATTAATCACATTTGAAATAAGTACAGCATACATTGCATATTTGGTTTGCGACAATCCATCTGCAAATTGCTTAAATGCCTGAAAAATCATTAACGGAATAAGAGAAAAAGCAACCACCATCATATAAGGAATCGCTAGTTCTACCACTTCCTTGGGCTGATCTAAGAAATATAAAATGGGATGCTCGACAAGTAAAGCTATAAATAATAAACATCCATTTATAGCACACATAATCACACCGTGATGTAAATATAATCTTGCTTTTTCTGTGTTATCTGTTCCATCTGCCTCTGCAACTAGCGGTGTGATTGCAAAAGAAAAACCTATTCCTAAAGACATTGCTATAAATATAAGACTGTTACCCAAGCTCACTGCAGCAAGTTCCTCTACTCCTAGTTCTCCTACCATTAAATTATCTACAAGAGCTACAATAGTATTTCCCAACTGCCCTAACATTATAGGAAATGCTATTTTTAGGTTTGTATTAAACTCTTTTGTGTATGCTGATAATCGCATCTAGTAATCTGCATTAATTTATAGAGCGCAAAAATACCGTATCTATCTCTTCTAATAAGCGGTGCCTATAAAAATATTATCTTGAAATTGATTATTTAATTTTATAATTATGACAGATCGCTTAGAAATAGACATCACAATAAAAACGATTATAAAGAAGCATAGTAGGCACTCACAAATATGCAAAGATGACAATACTGGTTTTGAGGTAGCTGGAACGATACCGACTATGCAAGATAAACAAAAGGTAGATGGCTTCTATTTTGCAAACACAATTCCCAAAGAAAAAGATTGTAGACTATACTTTTTTCCCATTTATACAGATGTTGAGCATTTTGAAAATATTGATCCTGTATTACGAAAGTATTTAAAAGGGAAAAGTTGCTTTCATATCAAAAAGCTGGATAGCGCATTACAAAATTCTATTGAACAAATGATTATTAAAGGAATTGCTATTTATCAAGAAAAAGGACTAGTGAGTTCTCTAGAAATGAAATAAATTAATAAACCTCATAGATATAAAAATAGACGGATTTAAAAAACCGCCTATTTTTATATGTAAACAGTATTTTAGTTACTGCTTCAAAAACTAAAAAAATTACTTCTCTAATTTCTTTAGTTTTTCTTCCATTTCGAGAAGTCTTTTTTCTTGTGCTATAGTATATAGAGTAAGTTCTTCTATTTTTTGAAGTAATTTGGAATTCATTTCCCCTAATTTTATACCATCTCTAGCCACCTCTTCTGCACTAGGAATATCTTGTAAATGACCTTTTTTATTTATATGTTCTTCTACTTCTTTAAGCGTAGGAAGTTTATAATCATCATAAAAAACAAAATCTGACCAGTCTGTTTCAACTTTAATTTCTTTAGCTCTTATATTACCATTTACAGCAAGCTTCCAATCACCTGGGTTATCTGTACCTATACCTACATTACCATTACCTAAAACAACGAGTTTCATATTTTGAAATCCCGTTGGATCAATATCTATATCATACCCTGTTGAGATATATGCTCTTCCGTTATATCCACCAAAAGCAATAGTTCTATCATCATTTTCATTTCTAAATCTAAAAGCTCTTGCCCAACCTCCTGTAGTATTTACAGTATATTCTGCACCAAGGTCATAGGTTTTAAAATTACCTCTTCTTGTTTTAACATCAAGTATATGAGATGGAGTATCTGTGCCTAATCCTACATTACCATTAGCCAAAACAACTAATTTTTTATTAGTATGACCTACTGGATCGGAAATACCATCAAATCCTGTTGCTATAAAAGCGTCACCATTATGAGCTCCAAAAGCAGCAGTTACATTATCGTTTTCATTTCTAATTCTAAAAGATCTAGACCAGCCTCCTGCTGCATTAACAACAGTCTCTGCTCCAAAATCATATGTTTTAAATTTAGTGCCAGCTGTCATTTGAACGTGTAACTTATCTTCAGGAGTATCTGTGCCTATTCCTACATTACCATCTAGATAATATAAACTATTTGCACGACGTTG
>CALKZS010000154.1 GCA_938002835.1 uncultured Dokdonia sp.
CTTTGTTACTTGTTGTTTATTGAAATGTAAGTCAGATTTTTACGTTTTTAGTTAATTAAAACTCATTTTTTATAATCAAAGTAAGCTTGTAAGTTGATTTATCTTATAATTAATTGATACATAGTAATTTTTATATCGAACTCACGTTAGTTTAGACCATTTTGAAACATAAAAAATGGCCGGAATTTCTTCCGACCATAACTGACTATAAAGCTCGCTTTTCTATATTATTTAAAAAAATTATCTTTTTTCTACTTCTTTAAAATCACGTAGATTTTCTCCTATATAGACCTGACGAGGACGTCCTATAGGTTCTTTTCTTAAACGCATTTCTCTCCATTGTGCTATCCAACCAGGAAGGCGACCTACAGCAAACATTACTGTAAACATATCTACTGGAATATCTAAAGCACGATAAATAATACCTGAATAAAAATCTACATTAGGGTACAATTTGCGATCTACAAAATATTGATCTTCAAGCGCTTCTTTTTCAAGCCCTTTTGCTATGTCTAGTACTGGATCTTCTATACCTAATTGTCCAAGAACTTCATCTGCAGCAACTTTAATAATTTTTGCACGTGGATCAAAGTTTTTATAAACTCTATGTCCAAAGCCCATCAAACGGAAAGAATCTTGTTTATCCTTTGCTTTTGACATATACTTCTTGGTATCTCCTCCATCTTCTTTAATAGCCTCAAGCATTTCAATTACTGCTTGATTTGCACCACCGTGAAGTGGCCCCCAAAGAGCAGAAATACCTGCAGATATTGATGCAAATAATCCAGCGTGTGAAGATCCCACAATACGAACTGTAGATGTAGAACAGTTTTGTTCGTGATCTGCGTGTAGTATTAATAGTTTATCTATAGCATCTATTACTGCTTGATCTAATTTATATTCTTCATTAGGTTTTGAAAACATCATTTTATGAAAGTTTTCTACATATCCTAATGAGTTATCACCATAATCAAGTGGTTGACTCTTTTTCTTACGCATTGCCCAAGCAGCTAGTACAGGAAACTTAGCTAAAAGTTTTACAATGGTATTATACATATCCTCTTCAGAGTCTACATTTACAGATGTAGGATTAAAAGCTATCAATGCAGATGTAAGAGCACTTAAAACTCCCATTGGGTGAGCAGACTTAGGAAAACCATCTAAGATTTTCTTCATATCTTCATCTACGTGAGACTCTGCTTTAATGTCTTTATCAAACTTTGAAAGTTGTTCTTTTGTTGGGAGTTCTCCAAAAATTAAAAGATAAGCTGTTTCTAAAAAATCTGCTTTCTCAGCAAGATCTTCAATAGAATACCCTCTATATCTTAAAATTCCTTTTTCACCATCTAAAAATGTAATAGCACTCTCACAAGATCCTGTATTCTTATAACCTGGGTCTATTGTTGTAATTCCTCCTGTTGCACCTCTAAGGGTTTTTATATTTATTGCTTGTTCTTGCTCTGAACCTGTTATGATAGGAAACTCATAGCTTTTTCCGTCTATAGTGAGTGTTGCTTTATCTGCCATTTATGCTTCTGATTATTATTGATGTGTACTTAAAATTTAAGAATGCTAAATTACAAAAAAAGAGTGGTTTTTTTTAACATATAAGCACTTATCTATGGTTAAATTATCTATAAAAATGATATTATTTCGTTAAGAGAAACGTATTAAAAAACATTTTTTATTATTCTTTTATGCTTTCGCGAAAGCATATACAATATTACTTTTAACACTTAATAATTATCACTCTAAGAAAACCTATACTAGATGATATTGAATGTACAAAAAGTTTGGCATATAATATGTAATACACTATATAACAAACAATAAAATCTTATACAGAAGTGTCAAAAAAATACGAAACTAATTCAATGCCCTTTACCCAGCTTAAAAAATTAGTTTTGAAAGTTTACAAAACTGGCACTATCAAAAAGAGCGGACGTATTGCTAGTAAGCATTACCTGTCCGCCCTTTACCCAACTTAAAAATCTTAATCTGCACATTTATTCACTAACGTTGCAACTAGTAAGCTGGGAAAAATTGTATTTGTATTTTAAATAACTTCAAACCAAAATCACACAAAATAGGTATATTTATATAACTTATCATTTTGTTATAGCAATATACATACTTTTTATCGAATAATAAATATTCTTTTGTGAGATTTTTCTTATTTCTATATTTTTAACATATCCTATATATAATTTATCTATTATCTAGTTAACGTTTAATTACAAAAAAATCCCTTCGATATGAAGGGATTTTTTGATTGATATGTAATAATTATTACTTTATTTTAAATGCATTTTTTGCAGGAAAATAAGCAGTTCCTTTAAGTAATTCTTCAATTCGAATAAGTTGATTGTATTTTGCCATACGATCAGATCTTGATGCAGATCCTGTTTTTATTTGACCTGTATTAAGAGCTACTGCAAGATCTGCAATAGTATTATCTTCTGTTTCTCCAGAGCGATGAGACATTACAGATGTATACCCTGCATTATGTGCCATATTTACAGCAGCTATAGTCTCTGTAAGAGTTCCTATCTGATTTACCTTAATAAGAATTGAATTTGCAATACCTTCATTTATGCCTCTTGAAAGACGTTCTACATTAGTTACAAAAAGATCATCTCCTACAAGTTGCACCTTATCTCCTACTTTATCGGTAAGATATTTCCAGCCTTCCCAGTCATTTTCATCCATACCATCTTCTATTGAGATGATAGGATAATTTGCGGCAAGCTCTGCTAAGTAATCTGCTTGTTCTTCACTTGTACGAACTTTACCCGTAGCTCCCTCAAATTTTGCATAATTATATTTTCCATCTTCATAAAATTCTGCAGCAGCACAATCTAAAGCAATCATTATTTCATCTCCCCAAGAATATCCTGCTTTTTCTACTGCAAGTTTGATACTGTCAAGAGCATCTTCTGTACCGTCTAATGCTGGAGCAAAACCTCCTTCATCTCCTACAGCTGTACTCAAATTACGATCGTGAAGCACTTTTTTTAGATTGTGAAAAATTTCTGTTCCCATTTGGAGTGCGTGACTAAAGCTAGTTGCTTTAACGGGCATTACCATAAATTCTTGAAAAGCAATAGGAGCATCACTGTGAGAACCTCCATTTATAATATTCATCATAGGTACAGGGAGAGTATTTGCACTTACACCACCTATATAACGATATAACGGCATACCAAGTTCTGCAGCTGCAGCTTTTGCACAAGCAAGAGAAACACCTAATATAGCGTTTGCTCCTAACTTAGATTTATTGGGTGTACCATCTAAATCTATCATTAATTGATCTATCGTATTTTGTTCAAAAACAGATACTCCCAAAAGTTCTGGAGCTATTATTGAGTTTACATTATCTACAGCTTTGAGTACTCCTTTACCCATATAATCACTTCCCCCATCACGCAATTCGACAGCTTCGTGTTCTCCAGTAGAGGCTCCAGAAGGTACAGCAGCTCTTCCAAAAGCCCCTAACTCTGTATATACATCTACTTCTACAGTAGGATTTCCTCTAGAATCAAAAATTTGTCTCGCGTGAATTTCAATTATAATACTCATTATTTATTATTTTGTTAATTATGTAAAAATACAATTTTGATTATCAATATAAATCAATTAATTGAATAGATAACGACAACGTTATAGAAACACAAGTAACTGATTTTTAGTACCTTTTAGTTTAATTTATTATGCGTGCATATTAAAAATCCCTATTAAAATAATAGGGATTGTTTTAAATAATTATTTTTTAATATTTTCTATGAACTGATCAAAAAGATATGTAGCATCATTAGGACCTGGACTCGCTTCTGGATGATATTGCACTGAGAAACAGTTTTTATTTTTTAAACGTATTCCAGCTACAGTGTTATCATTAAGATGAAAGTGAGTGATCTCTATATCTGGATGAGCAGTTGCTTCTTCTCTATTAATAGCAAATCCGTGGTTTTGTGAAGTAATTTCTCCTTTACCAGTTAATATATTTTTAATAGGGTGATTAATACCTCTATGTCCATTATGCATTTTATAAGTTGATATTCCATTTGCAAGTGCTATAACTTGATGTCCAAGACATATTCCAAATAACGGCTTATCTTCAGCTATAATATCTTTTGCAACTTGTATCGCATTTTGTAATGGTTCTGGATCACCAGGTCCATTAGATAAAAAATATCCATCTGGATTCCAGGCTTTCATATCTTCATAAGAAGTATTATAAGGAAATACCTTAACATATACATCTCTTTTAGTAAGATTGCGTAAAATATTTTTCTTAATTCCTATATCTAAGGCTGCAACTTTAAGAGATGCATTTTCATCTCCAAAAAAGTATGATTCTTTGGTAGAAACTTTTGAAGCTAGTTCTAAACCAGCCATATCAGGAACATCTGAAAGTTGTTTTTTAAGACCTGGTATATTATCTATTTCTGTAGATATCACAGCATTCATTGCGCCATTATCTCGTATATGGGAAACTAACGCCCTTGTATCTACATCAGAAATTGCAAAAAGATCGCTTCTATCCAGAAAACTCTCTAAAGATTCTTGCGCATCCTGCCTAGAGTATGTGTAACTAAAGTTCCTACATATAAGTCCAGAAATCTTTACAGAACTTGATTCGGTCTCAATATCTGTAGCACCATAATTACCTATGTGCGCATTAGTAGTAACCATTAATTGACCAAAATATGAAGGGTCGGTAAAGATCTCTTGATATCCAGTCATACCGGTATTAAAACATACTTCTCCAAAAGATGTCCCCTCTTTATCTCCAACAGATTTACCGTGAAAAATAGTTCCATCTGCTAGTAAAATAATTGCTGGACGACGAGTTTGATATTTCATTATTTCTCTTTTAAGTGCTATTTGAAAAGCGATACAAAAATAAGTTAAAATTAATAGTGCTCAAAAATCACATTTGTAATAAATAAGCATAAAAAAAGGGATTTGATAAATATCAAATCCCTCTATTATTTAAAATGAATTCATCATTTTATTCTTCTTCGTTTGAAGCCTTAGTATCAACTGCTACAGGAGCTGTATCAGCCTTCTTACCTCCACGACGAGTAGATTTCTTCTTAGCTGGCTTACCAGCATTGTATACGTCATTATAATCTACCAATTCAATCATCGCCATATCTGCATTATCTCCCAGACGATTACCTAATTTTATAATACGGGTATATCCTCCTGGACGATCACCTACTTTTGCGGCTACATCTCTAAAAAGTTCTGTAACTGCAGTCTTTTGACGAAGTTTTGCAAATACTTGACGACGATTGTGTGTCGTATCTACTTTTGACTTAGTCACTAATGGCTCTACAAATTGCTTAAGGGCTTTTGCTTTTGCAACAGTAGTGTTAATTCTTTTGTGTTCTATTAAAGAACAAGCCATATTTGCAAGCATAGACTTTCTGTGTGCAGTCTTTCTTCCTAAATGATTAACTTTTTTTCCGTGTCTCATTATGAGTGATTTTTATTATCATCTTGCTCGATCTGCCTCTTGCAGAGAGCAAAATATGATAATTTTAATATTTATAATTATGCTTTCGCGAAAGCGTACTAATCTTTATCTAACTTATACTTTGCTAAATCCATTCCAAAACTTAGTCCTTTAACATTTACAAGCTCTTCAAGCTCTGTAAGTGATTTTTTACCAAAGTTTCTAAACTTCATTAAATCGTTCTTGTTATATGATACAAGATCACCAAGAGTTTCTACTTCTGCAGCCTTAAGACAGTTAAGAGCACGAACCGAAAGATCCATATCTATTAATTTAGTCTTAAGTAACTGACGCATATGTAATGATTCTTCATCATATGTTTCAGTTTGTGCAATCTCATCTGCCTCTAAAGTGATACGCTCATCAGAGAATAACATAAAGTGGTGAATAAGTGTTTTTGCTGCTTCTGTTAAAGCTTCTTTTGGGTGAATAGATCCATCAGTAATGATTTCAAAAACTAATTTCTCATAATCAGTTTTTTGTTCTACACGATAGTTTTCTATACTATATTTAACGTTGCGTATAGGAGTATAAATAGAATCTGTAAAGATAGTTCCTAAAGGTGCATTAGATTTTTTATTTTCTTCTGCAGGAACATAACCTCTACCTTTTTCTATAGTAATTTCCATATTAAGGTTTACTTTCTTATCCATATTTGCTATAACCATATCTGGGTTAAGCACTTGGAATCCTGAAATAAACTTCTGGAAATCACCAGCTGTAAGTTGTTCTATTCCTGATAAAGAAATAGTAACTGTTTCATTATCTATTTCTTCTATCTGTCTCTTAAAACGTACTTGTTTAAGATTAAGAATGATTTCTGTAACATCTTCTACAACGCCTGAAAGTGTAGAAAACTCGTGATCTACTCCTTCTATACGTACAGATGTAATTGCAAATCCTTCTAATGAAGATAAAAGTACACGACGTAAAGCATTACCTACGGTTAATCCGTAACCTGGCTCTAAAGGTCTAAACTCAAATTTACCCTCAAAATCTGTAGAGTCAATCATTATGACTTTATCGGGCTTCTGGAAATTTAATATTGCCATATCGGTTTTCTAGCTTTAGTGGTTATTACTTAGAATATAGCTCGACGATGAGCTGAGTATTTATATTTTCAGGTATTTGAAGACGCTGTGGTACAGCAACAAATGTTCCTTCTTTTTTGTCATTGTTCCAAGTGATCCACTCGTAAACGTGACTTGCATTTTGTAAAGAATTAGAAATTACTTCTAAAGACTTTGACTTTTCACGAACTGCAACAACATCTCCAGGCTTAACTTGATAAGATGGTATGTTTACAATATTTCCATTTACAGTTATATGACGGTGTCCTACTAATTGACGTGATCCGCTTCTTGTGGGAGAAATTCCCATTCTGTAGACAACGTTATCTAAACGACTTTCACATATTTGAAGTAAAACTTCACCTGTAATTCCAGGAGCACGGTTTGCTCTGTCGTACATATTTCTAAATTGACGTTCTAAAACTCCATAAGTGTACTTAGCTTTTTGCTTTTCAGCTAATTGCACAGCATACTCAGATTTTTTTCCTCTACGTCTGTTATTTCCGTGTTGCCCAGGAGGGTAATTTCTTTTTTCAAAAGATTTGTCTTCTCCAAAAATTGCTTCGCTAAATTTACGTGCGATTTTTGTTTTGGGACCAGTATATCTTGCCATTTTAAATGTGTATTATGAGGGTGGTTAGAAATTAAGGTCAATCCTTTGCTAGCCGTTACCCCTCGAGATATTATATTAATTATGATTAAACACGACGTCTTTTTGGTGGACGACAACCGTTGTGTGGCATTGGAGTGATATCAACAATTTCTGTTACTTCAATTCCGCTATTATGTACAGCACGTATAGCAGACTCACGTCCATTACCAGGTCCTTTTACATATACTTTTACTTTACGAAGACCAGCTTCGTGAGCAACTTTTGCACAATCTTCTGCTGCTACTTGAGCTGCATAGGGTGTGTTCTTTTTAGAACCCCTGAAACCCATTTTACCTGCAGAAGACCAAGAGATTACATCTCCTTTTTTGTTTGTTAACGATACAATTATGTTGTTAAAGGAAGCTGTTATGTGAGCTTCTCCTACAGATTCAACAACAACCTTACGTTTTTTTACAGTTTGCTTTGCCATTATGCCTTATTATTTGGTTGCTTTCTTCTTGTTAGCAACTGTTTTACGCTTTCCTTTTCTTGTACGTGAGTTATTCTTTGTACGCTGTCCTCTTAATGGAAGACCAACGCGATGGCGAATACCACGGTAACAACCTATATCCATCAAACGTTTGATGTTCAAAGATACTTCAGAACGAAGTTCTCCTTCTATTGTAAATGTACCTACAGCATCACGAATACGACCTATTTCGTCATCATCCCAATCTGATACTTTTTTATCTTCTGATACATTTGCAGTAGCAAGAATTTCTTGTGCTCTACTTTTTCCGATTCCAAAGATGTACGTTAATGCAATTACACCTCTCTTTTGTTTTGGGATATCTATCCCTGCAATTCTAGCCATAACTATTAACCTTGTCTTTGTTTAAACCTAGGGTTCTTTTTGTTAATTACGTATAATCTGCCTTTGCGACGAACGATCTTGCAATCGGCACTTCTCTTTTTTATTGATGCTCTTACTTTCATATCAAGCTTATTATCCGCTATTAGTAGCGGTATGTTATACGAGCCTTTGATAAATCGTAAGGACTCATTTCTAATTTTACTTTATCTCCAGGTAATAACTTTATATAGTGCATACGCATCTTACCTGAGATATGCGCTGTCACGACGTGTCCATTTTCTAGTTCTACACGGAACATCGCATTAGATAATGCTTCTATAATTGATCCGTCTTGCTCTATTGCTGCTTGCTTTGCCATTATGCTACTGCTTTACGATTTTTACCTGATTTCATAAGACCATCATAATGCTTATTCAATAAGTAAGAATTTACTTGTTGCATTGTATCTATAGCAACACCTACCATAATAAGTAATGATGTACCTCCATAAAACAAAGCCCATCCTTGTTGCATTTTTAATACATTTACTGCAATTGCAGGAAATATAGCAATTAATGCAAGAAAAATAGATCCCGGCAAAGTAATTTGCGACATAATTCTATCAAGGTATTCTGCAGTTTCACTTCCTGGTCTAATCCCAGCAATAAAACCATTACTACGTCTTAAGTCTTCTGCCATTTTATTAGTAGGAACTGTTATTGCAGTATAAAAATATGTAAAGATGATAATTAATAATCCAAATACTAGATTATACCAAAATCCAAATATATTGTTTCCAAAATTTGCTTGTAACCAAGTTCCCACAGATGTTTCTGCAAGGAAGCTTGCTTGACCTATTAATCCAGGTACAAACATAATTGCTTGTGCAAATATAATAGGCATTACACCAGAAGCATTTAACTTAAGTGGTAAGAACTGACGATTTCCAAAAACATTCTTTTCATAAGCTCCACTAGCTGTTCTTCTAGCATAAGATACCGGTACTTGACGTACAGCCATCACTAAAAGAATACAAAGAAGAATAATCACAAACCATACTACGACTTCAATAAGTATCATAATAAGCCCTCCATTAGATTCTGTTACTCTTGCTACCCATTCCTGAGCAAAAGATACAGGCATAGAAGCTATAATACCTACCATTATTAATAAAGATATACCATTCCCTATTCCTTTATCAGTAATTTTCTCTCCTAACCACATTGCAAATACACATCCTGTAACTAATATCAGAACTGAAGATATAATAAAAGTAGTTGTATCAAAACCAGGGGCTAACAAGGCTTGTAATCCTCCAGCACCAGATAATGATGGTAATGCAGTAATATATCCAGGCGCTTGTAATAAACAAATAGCAATAGTGAGCCAACGAGTAATTTGATTAATCTTACGACGACCACTTTCTCCTTCTTTTTGTAATTTCTGCAAATAAGGTATAGCTATACCCATTAATTGCACAACAATAGAGGCAGAAATATAGGGCATTATTCCTAAAGCAAATACAGATGCATTAGAAAATGCTCCTCCAGTAAAAGCACTTAATAAAGAAAGCAAATTATTATCACCTATTGCACTTTTAAAATTAGCTAAACTGGCTGCATTAATTCCTGGAAGTACAATTTGTGCACCAAAACGATATACGAGGAGAAGTGTAAGCGTAAGAAGTATACGATTCTTAAGTTCATCAATCTTCCAGATATTAGTAATTGTATCTATAAATTTCATCCTCTCTTATCGATTATAAAGTTACAGCTTCACCACCAGCAGACTCAACAGCAGCTTTTGCAGTTGCAGTAAATTTATGCGCAGTTATCTTAACTTTTGCTTTAAGTTCACCACGTCCTAAAATCTTAACTAGATCTTTTTTACCAACAAGTCCAACTTCAATTAAAGAATCTAAAGATATCTCTTCTTTAAGTCGACCAGCATCTACATACTCTTGAAGAGTATCAAGATTAACCCCAGCATACTCCTTACGGTTTATGTTTGTAAAACCAAATTTAGGAACACGGCGTTGAAGTGGCATTTGCCCTCCTTCAAAACCTATTTTCTTACTATATCCAGAACGCGATTTTTGTCCTTTATGACCACGACCAGCAGTACCACCGTTTCCAGTAGCTTGACCACGACCTTTACGACCATCGTTCTTCTTAACAGCGCCTTTTGCAGGTCTTAAGTTATTTAACTCCATCTGTTATTTATATTAAGCTTCTTCTACAGAAACTAAGTGACTTACTTTATTTACCATACCTAGGATGTTAGGTGTATTTTCGTGCACCTTAACCTGGCCTATCTTTCTTAACCCAAGAGATTCTAATATTCTCTTTTGGTTTTGAGTACGATTGATAGCACTCTTCACCTTTGTTACTTTAATCTTTGCCATTGTTCCTTTATTTATCCTTTAAAAACTTTTTCAAGTGAGATCCCACGTTGTTTTGCAACAGTCTCTGCACTTCTTAATTGTAATAAAGCATCAAAAGTAGCCTTTACAACGTTATGAGGGTTAGATGATCCTTGATTTTTTGAAAGTACATCGTGTACTCCTACTGATTCAAGTACCGCACGTATCGCACCACCTGCAATTACTCCAGTACCGGCTGCTGCTGGTAAAAGTAATACACGTGCTCCACCATACTTTCCTTTTTGTTCGTGAGGAATTGTAGCTTTATTAAGAGGGATACGTACTAAATTTTTCTTAGCATCTTCAACTGCTTTTGCAATTGCAGAAGCAACTTCTTTAGACTTTCCTAGTCCGTGACCCACAACACCATTCTCATCTCCTACAACAACAATTGCAGAAAATCCGAAAGCTCTACCTCCTTTAGTTACTTTAGTAACACGCTGAACGCCTACAAGACGATCTTTTAAGTCTAAGCCACTAGGCTTTACTAACTCTACGTTTTTATAATCTTGATACATAACTTTCTTAGAATTTAAGACCGCCTTCTCTTGCGCCCTCTGCTAGTTGTTTAATTCTTCCGTGATATAGGTAACCTCCTCTATCAAATACAACTGTTTCTACACCAGATTTTGATGCTTTCTCAGCGATTGCCTTTCCTACAAGTTTTGCAGTTTCAACCTTGTTTGCATTTGCAGATGCGATATCCTTGTCACGTGATGATGCTGCAGTTATAGTAGTACCATTAAGGTCATTTACTAACTGAGCATATATCTCTTTATTACTTCTAAATACACAGAGTCTTGGTCTCTCCGCAGATCCAGAAATAGTCTTACGAATTCTAAGGTGAATTCTATTTCTTTTTTCACTTTTTGATAATGCCATTGCTCTATATATTATGCAGATTTACCTGCTTTTCTTCTAATGATTTCACCCACAAACTTAATACCTTTTCCTTTGTATGGTTCAGGCTTACGGAAACTGCGTATTTTTGCAGCAACTGCTCCCACAAGTTGTTTGTCGTATGATGTTAACTTAACGATTGGGTTTTTACCTTTTTCTGAGATTGTTTCTACTTTAACCTCAGGAGCAACTTCTAAAACGATATTGTGAGAAAAACCTACAGCAAGATCAAGTTTATTACCTTGATTACTTGCACGGTATCCTACTCCTACCAATTCTAATTGCTTTTCAAAACCTTTAGATACTCCTTCAATCATATTTGCGATTAAAGATCTATAAAGACCGTGCTTTGCACGTACATCTTTCTTATCTGAGTGTCTTTCAAGAGTTATAACTCCTTCATCGATTGTAATATCAATACCAGAATACTCTTGCGTAAGCTCACCTAATTTTCCTTTTACGGTTACAATACCATCAGCTATATTAACTGTAACACCATCTGGTACTGTAATTGGACTTTTACCTATTCTTGACATTTCTTTGTCTTTTTATCTGATTAATAAACGTAACAAAGTACTTCTCCTCCAACGTTATGTTGCTGTGCTTGCTTTCCTGTCATCACTCCTTTAGAAGTTGAAACAATAGCAATACCCAAACCATTTAATATACGAGGTATATCAGATGATGAAGCATATTTACGTAAACCAGGCTTACTGATTCTTTGTATATCTTTAATTACAGCTTCTTTAGTAACACGATCATATTTCAAGGCAATCTTGATAATATCCTGTGATTTTCCTTCTACAAACTTGTAACTTAGGATATACCCTTGGTCAAAAAGTATCTTTGTCATCGCCTTCTTCAGGTTAGATGCAGGAACTTCGACCACTCTGTGATTTGCTGCCGATGCGTTTCTTACGCGCGTCAGAAAATCTGCAATAGTATCTGTATTCATTTAATTATAGTTACGATAGTGGTTTTCTCTAATATTCGCTTTCGCGAAAGCATAAAAAGAACCTTCTACCTATTTATACTCTTTATATTACCAACTTGCTTTCTTAACACCTGGTATTAATCCTTGATTTGCCATCTGACGGAACATCACACGTGAAACTCCAAACTGACGCATATAACCTTTAGGACGACCAGTTAGTTTACAACGGTTGTGCTGACGAATTGGTGAAGCATTTTTTGGCAACTTTTGCAATCCTTCATAATCTCCAGCCTCTTTTAAAGCCTTACGCTTTTCAGCATATTTTGCAACAGTTTTAGCACGCTTTACCTCACGGGCTTTCATTGATTCTTTAGCCATATCTTAGTTCTTTTTAAAAGGTAAACCTAATTCTGAAAGCAATGATTTTGCCTCCTTATCTGTTTGAGCAGAAGTTTCAAAAGTGATGTTCATCCCATCAATTTTCTTAATTCTGTCAATATTGATTTCTGGAAATATGATCTGTTCTTCAACACCCATATTGTAATTTCCACGACCGTCAAAACCTGTTGCGCTTATACCGTTAAAGTCTCTTACTCGGGGTAATGCAGATGTCACAAGCCTATCTAAAAACTCATACATACGTTCACCTCTTAAAGTCACCTTAGCACCTATAGGCATTCCTTTACGTAACTTAAAGGTAGCAACATCTTTTTTAGACATTGTTGTAATAGCACGTTGCCCAGTAATAAGTGTTAACTCGTCTACAGCATTTTCAACTAGCTTTTTATCAGCAACCGCAGCACCTACACCACGAGACACCACAATCTTATTAAGACGTGGAACCTGCATAATATTCTTATAACCAAACTCTTCTTGAAGAGCTGGGGTCACGCGATCCTTAAATTCTTGTTTTAATCTTGGTACGTATCCCATCATTATATTTTTTCCTTGTTAGACTTTGCAAAACGAAATTTATTTCCGTCTTTATCCTCATCGTAACCTGCACGTGTAGATTTTCCAGCGCTATCTATTAAAGATAGATTAGAAATATGAAGAGGAGCCTCTTTTTCTTTAATTCCACCTTGAGGATTTGCGGCGCTAGGCTTTTCGTGCTTCTTCACCATATTTACACCCTCAACGATTGCTTTATTCTTCCCGATAAATACCTTTACTACTTTACCTTCAGATCCTTTGTGATCTCCAGCAAGTATTCTTACAGTATCTCCAGTTTTTATTTTAAGCTTTGTCATCTTCTTATCTGTATTAAAGCACTTCTGGTGCTAATGATACAATCTTCATAAACTGTTTGTCACGAAGCTCTCTTGCTACAGGTCCAAATACACGAGTACCGCGCATTTCTCCTTGAGCTGTTAAAAGAACACAAGCATTATCATCAAAACGGATATATGATCCATCCGGACGACGTACTTCTTTCTTAGTACGCACAACTACTGCTGTAGATACGGCTCCTTTTTTTACTTGACCGTTAGGAGTAGCATCTTTTACAGATACTACAATCTTATCTCCTACAGAAGCATATCTTCTCTTAGTACCTCCTAATACACGGATAGTCAAAACTTCTTTTGCTCCTGTATTGTCTGCTACTTTTAATCTTGATTCTTGCTGTAACATTACTTCGCTCTTTCAATGATTTCTACTAATCTCCAAGTCTTTGATTTACTCATAGGACGTGTTTCCATTATCCTTACAGTATCTCCTTCGTTGCAGTCATTTGTTTCGTCGTGTGCTACGTATTTTTTCGTTTTTAAAACGAACTTACCATACATAGGGTGTTTTACTTTCTTAACCTCTGCAACAACGATAGACTTTTGCATCTTGTTACTGGTTACAACACCAATACGCTCTTTTCTTAAATTTCTTTTTTCCATCTTAAGCAGCGTGTTATTGTTCTCCATTTCTATTAGTTAACTCAGTTGCTATTCTTGCAACTGCACGTCTCAGTGAACGCAATTGAATAGGATTGTCAAGCGGTGTAATTGCGTGAGCCATTTTAAGATCTGTATAAGTTCTTTTAGCTTTGACAAGTTCCTCTTGCAACTCTGCTACAGATAATCCTTTTACCTCTGATTGTTTCATAGTACTCAAATTTATTCAGCTGAAAAATCTCTAGCTATAACATACTTAGTTCTTACTGGAAGTTTTTGAGCTGCAAGACGTAACGCCTCTTTTGCAACTGGCTCTGAAACCCCTCCTAATTCAAACATTATACGTCCTGGTTTTACAACTGCTGCCCAATACTCTACAGCACCTTTACCTTTACCCATACGAACCTCAAGAGGCTTCTTTGTAATAGGCTTGTCCGGGAAAATCTTTATCCAAAGAGTTCCTTCCCTTTTCATATAGCGGGTTGCTGCAATACGTGCTGCTTCTATTTGCCTTGCAGTAATGAAAGATGCATCTAATGATTTAATACCGAACTGTCCGTTAGAAAGCGTGTGCCCTCTTTGAGATAATCCTTTCATACGACCTTTTTGCTGCTTGCGGAATTTTGTTTTTCTAGGCTGTAACATTTTTTACTGTCTTTTTAAAAAATTACTTTCTACGACGTGATCCTCGATTATCCTTACGACCACCACCTTTAGACTTACTGTTTTGCAGTCCAACTAAAGGAGAAAGTTCTCTTTTGCCATATACTTCACCTTTCATAATCCATACTTTAACACCTAATCTACCATAAGTAGTATGCGCTTCAACTAAAGCATAGTCTATATCGGCTCTAAAAGTTGATAAAGGAATACGTCCATCTTTATAAGACTCGGTACGTGCCATTTCGGCTCCGTTCAAACGTCCAGAAATTTGGATTTTAATACCCTCTGCATTCATACGCATTGCAGCCGCGATTGCCATTTTGATTGCACGACGGAAAGAAATTCTTCCTTCAATTTGACGCGCAACACTTTGACCTACCAGAAATGCATCAAGTTCTGGACGTTTGATCTCGTGAATATTAATTTGTACTTCTTTTTCAGTAATCTTCTTAAGCTCTTCTTTTAACTTGTCTACCTCTTGCCCACCTTTTCCGATAATAATACCAGGTCTAGCAGTAGTGATAGTAACGGTTACAAGTTTAAGCGTACGCTCAATAATTACCCTTGACACACTAGCTTTACTTAAACGAGCGTGAATGTATCGTCTAATCTTATCGTCTTCGGCAAGTTTATTACCGTAGTCATTACCTCCATACCAGTTAGATTCCCATCCTCTGATGATTCCAAGGCGATTTCCGATTGGATTTGTCTTCTGTCCCATCTAATTAATTGCTTTGTGTGTTATCTTTTGCTCCAAGAACCACTGTTACGTGATTGGAACGTTTTCTTATTCTGTGCGCGCGACCTTGTGGTGCTGGGCGAAGTCTTTTTAACATCGTTCCAGAATCTACTTTGATCTCTTTAATAAAAAGATTTGCATCTTCAATACTTTCATCTTCGTTCTTTGCTTCCCAGTTTGCCACTGCAGATAGCACAAGTTTTTCAACTTTACGAGATGCTTCTTTATTACTAAATTTCAACAACTGAAGTGCTCTCTCCACATTTGTTCCTCGTACCATATCTGCTACAAGACGCATTTTACGTGGAGAAGTAGGGCAGTTATTCAATTTCGCGAAAGCGATAGACTTATTAGCCTCTTTGCGACGATTTGCCGCTTCTTTTTTACGAACTCCCATCTTCTGTTATCTTTTACCTTTATTTTTCTTGTCAGCCCCGTGTCCTCTGTAAGAACGCGTAGGTGAAAATTCTCCTAGTTTATGACCCACCATATTTTCTGTAACATATACAGGTACAAACTGGCGACCATTATGAACTGCAATTGTTTGCCCCACAAAATCTGGAGTAATCATAGAAGCTCTAGACCAAGTCTTGATGACAGTCTTTTTGTTTGCCTCTACATTTGCAGCAACTTTTCTTTCTAACTTATAGTGAACGTAAGGTCCCTTTTTTAATGAACGTGCCATATCTTAATTATTTCTTTCTACGTTCTACAATATATTTATTACTCGCTTTGGTCTTAGAACGTGTTCTATAACCTTTAGCAGGCACACCGTTTCTGTTACGCGGATGACCTCCAGAAGACTTACCTTCACCACCTCCCATTGGGTGATCTACAGGGTTCATCACTACTGGACGTACTCGTGGACGACGACCTAACCAACGACTTCTACCAGCTTTACCAGATACAAGCAACTGATGATCACTGTTAGAAACAGCTCCTATAGTTGCCATACAAGCTACAAGTATTAATCTTGTTTCTCCTGAAGGAAGTTTTACCGTAGCAAATTTACCATCACGAGCCATTAATTGAGCAAATGCTCCAGCGCTACGAGCCATAACAGCTCCTTGACCTGGACGCAACTCAATACAAGAAATAATAGTACCTAATGGAATATCTGAAAGAGGCATTGCATTACCAATCTCAGGAGCTACGTTTGAACCAGAAACTAAGTTCTGACCAACTTGCAATCCGTTTTGAGCAATAATATAGCGCTTCTCGCCATCTTGATAATTAAGAAGTGCAATAAATGCAGTTCTGTTTGGATCATATTGAATAGACGCAACTGTAGCAGGAATCCCCTGCTTATTACGTTTAAAATCAATAATACGGTATCTTTTCTTATGACCTCCACCTACTTGGCGAATAGTCATTTTACCCGTATTGTTTCTACCTCCTGAGCGTTTTTTCGGAGCCAAAAGGCTTTTCTCCGGCTTATCAGTTGTAATCTGGTCGAAACCATTTACAACTCTAAATCGCTGCCCTGGAGTGATAGGTTTTAATTTTCTTACTGACATTTCTTTGTCTTAAATGTTGTTATAAAAATCTATTGTATCACCTTCCGTCAACTGTACAATTGCTTTTTTGATAGCATTTGTTTTACCAGTAAGAACACCCGACTTCGTATAACGAGACTTGCGATCTGGACGAACATTCATTGTGCGAACTTTTTCAACTGAAACACCATAAGCAGCTTCTACCGCTTTCTTAATTTCAACCTTATTTGTTCTCATACTCACTTCAAAAGTATAGCGATTCATTTCCTCACTATCTTTTGTAGCCTTTTCTGTAATCACAGGTTTTATTAAAATACTCATAGCGCTTTATTTTGCTAAATTTGCTTCAACACCCTCTAAAGAACTCTCTAAGAATACAACATTATTTGCATTCATTATACCGTAAGTACTTAATTCAGAACTTGTTACGACTTTAGAATTCTTTAAATTGCGCGATGACAAATATACATTATTATTAGACTCGCCCAATACTATAAGAGACTTTTTGTTTTCTAGACCTAAAGCCTTTAAAACTCCTACAAAATCTTTTGTACTTGGAGCTTCTAATTCAAAGTTATCAACTACAGTAATTGCATTATCGTTTGCTTTCATTGTTAAAGCAGAACGACGCGCTAGTCTTTTTAATCCTTTATTTAATTTGAAAGAGTAATTTCTAGGCCTTGGACCGAACATACGACCTCCCCCTTTAAAAACTCCAGACTTAATACTACCCGCACGAGCAGTACCTGTTCCTTTTTGTTTTTTGATCTTACGAGTAGACCCCGCAATTTCAGCTCTTTCTTTTGCCTTGTGCGTTCCTTGACGTTGATTTGCAAGATATTGCTTCACATCAAGATACACAGCGTGCTTATTAGGCTCAATACCAAAAACAGCATCAGAAAGGTCTGCCTTTCTACCTGTTTCTTTTCCTTTAATATCTACAACTGCTACCTTCATTACTTCTGAATAGTTACATAAGCATTTTTGTGACCAGGAACACATCCTTTTACAACAAGCAAGTTCTTTTCAGCAACCACTTTTAATACTTTTAGATTTTGAACTTTTATTTTGTCACCACCCATACGACCTGCCATACGCATTCCTTTAAAAACACGAGCAGGATAAGATGCAGCTCCAATAGAACCAGGCGCTCTTAAACGATTGTGCTGACCGTGAGTAGCTTGACCAACTCCAGCAAAACCGTGACGCTTTACAACCCCTTGAAATCCCTTACCTTTTGAAGTTCCCGATACATCAACAAACTCTCCTTCAGCAAAGTGATCTACAGTAATTGCATCACCTAATTTAAACTCTCCTTCAAATCCTTGAAATTCGACAACTTTACGTTTAGCAACAGTTCCTGCTTTTTTGGCGTGGCCAGCAGCAGCTTTGTTTGCCTTTTTAACGTCATCGAAACCAAGTTGAAGGGCTTCATACCCGTCAGTTTCTTTGGTTCTGACTTGGGTAACAACGCAGGGACCTGCCTCTATAACGGTACAAGGAATATTCTTCCCATTTTCGTCAAAGATACTGGTCATTCCTACTTTCTTTCCGATTAACCCAGACATATTAATAATTAGAATTATGAAATTAGAAAAACAGTACAACTACCATTAAACTTCTTTCGTTAAAATTGTTTCAAAAAAAACAAGATCGAACACCTCCGACCTTGAATGTGTTTTTTCCGCTTTTCCCTCGCTCGCAGCTCAGGACATTTTAAAACTTAGATATACTAAGAATTTTGTGAGTGCAAAACTACAAATATTAATTATATAAAAAAAGTCTTAACAGTATATTTTTCAACTCTTTTACAAAAAGGCTATCAACAACTAAAAAATAAATTTATTAAAACAAAAAACCACTCAAAAAATGAGTGGTTTAAAAGATAAGATCAATTTATATAATACTATAACTGCGAGTTTAATGACATCTCAAGCTCTGAAAAATCACCTCTTTCTGCTAAAAGTTGCAAACCTTCCCCCCTATCAGCTTCCCCGTCAGTAAAGAAAGGTCCATTTTGCCCTTGCAAAACAACAACACCAGGAGATACTCGTATTGGATCTTCATCAGCAAATTCACCTCTCAAATTTGTAATAACCATAGTAAACGTACTAGTAGCGGCGTCATATTCGGTTAATTCAACAGTTATATAATCTGACACATCCACATCCTGTATTCTAACATTAGGATTATCATCATCTTCCCTAAGTTCTGGCGAACCCCCTCCTCTAGTCTCAACATTTTCTTCTTCAGTACCTGCGTCCCACAACAACACTTGATCTGTTATGTCCCCTAAAATTGCACTACCTGAAGCATCGAAGAGTTCTATACCAGTTCCTCTTGGAGCAAACAACCAATCATTACTTATAGAAGACATTGATACAAAATTCATATTTAAACCATCTACATCTGTTGCCACAAAATCTATTTCAAAAAATTCTCCTGGAGAATCTAAACTTAAACGATCAGGATTAGAGCGATCTACAGACAAATTCTGAGGCGAATTATAGGTTACCACACCTAATAACGCATTAAGTTCCACTACAGAACCATTGTCATCATCATCACTACAAGATGTAAAAATTGCTAACACTGCTAAAGCAGCAAATAATAGAGACTTTTTCATAATATTCTTTTTAATTAAGCGTTTTTTATTACACCATAAGACGTGTTTAAAACAAATCCTTACAAACAAAAAAAAGAGATCATTTTAAAATGATCTCTTCCTATATTAATGCGAAAGCTAATTAAGTATCACACTTTTATCTCTACTTCAACACCACTTGGAAGCTCAAGCTTCATTAACGCATCTATCGTCTTTGAAGAAGAACTATAAATATCAAGCAAACGTTTATAAGAGCTAAGCTCAAATTGCTCACGAGACTTTTTATTTACGTGTGGAGAACGTAGTACGGTGAAAATTTTCTTATGCGTTGGAAGTGGGATTGGCCCAGTTACAACAGCACCTGTCGTTTTTACTGTCTTTACAATTTTTTCAGCAGATTTATCTACTAAGTTATGATCGTAAGATTTAAGTTTTATTCTAATTTTTTGACTCATTTTCTTAGTAATTAAGCGTTTGTACCTTTAGATGCAGCGATAACCTCTTCTGATATATTAGAAGGCGTCTCTGCATAATGCGAAAACTCCATAGTAGATGTAGCACGACCAGATGAAAGTGTACGTAATGTTGTTACATATCCAAACATTTCTGAAAGTGGCACAGTTGCCTTTACAGTCTTAGCTCCAGCACGGTCCCCCATATCTGACACCTGACCACGACGACGGTTCAAATCTCCTACTATATCACCCATATTTTCTTCAGGTGTGATAACCTCTAATTTCATAATAGGCTCCATAATTACTGCTTTTGCAGCTTTTGCAGCGTTTTTGAAACCAAGTTTTGCAGCAAGCTCAAATGAAAGTTGATCAGAATCTACATCGTGATACGATCCATCTGTTAATGTAACTTTCATTGCGTCTACCTCATATCCTGCAAGAGGCCCATTTACCATAGCCATTTTAAATCCTTTCTCTACAGATGGAACAAATTCTTTAGGAACATTACCACCCTTAATAGTAGATTCAAACTGAAGCCCTACTTGACCTTCTTCTGCTGGCTCAAGTGTAAATACAATATCTGCAAATTTACCACGTCCACCAGATTGCTTTTTATAAGTTTCTCTGTGCTGAGCTTTTTGGGTAATAGCCTCCTTATACTCTACCTGAGGTTGCCCTTGGTTTACTTCTACTTTAAATTCTCTTTTAAGGCGATCTACAATTACATCTAAGTGTAGCTCACCCATTCCAGAAATAATAGTTTGACCTGAAGCTTCATCAGAACGCACTGTAAAAGTAGGATCTTCTTCGGCTAACTTAGCTAAGCCCATTCCTAATTTATCAACATCTGCTTTAGTCTTAGGCTCTACCGCAATACCAATTACTGGATCAGGGAAGTCCATAGATTCTAAAACTATTGGAAATTTTTCAGCTGAGAGTGTATCTCCTGTTTTGATAGATTTAAATCCAACGGCAGCTCCAATATCTCCAGCTTCTATATAATCAATTGCATTTTGCTTATTTGCGTGCATCTGATATATACGTGAAATACGCTCCTTCTTTCCTGAACGGTTATTCAACACATAAGATCCAGCATCTAAACGGCCAGAATAAGCTCTAAAGAATGCTAAACGTCCTACAAAAGGATCTGTAGCAATTTTAAAAGCAAGAGCAGCAAACGGCTCCTTTACATCTGGCTTACGCAATTCTTCTTCTTCAGTATCTGGATTAACACCCACAATCCCTTCTTTATCTATAGGAGAAGGCAAATAGCGACATACAGCATCCAAAAGGAATTGAACTCCTTTATTTTTAAATGCAGATCCGCAAATCATTGGAATGATAGCCATATCCATAACAGCAGCACGAAGTGCAGCGTGCACCTCATCTTCTGTAATAGAATCTTCATCCTCCATAAATTTCTCAAGAAGATTTTCATCATAAGTAGCAACTTCTTCAATAAGCAATGCTCTATACTTACGTGCTTCTTCCTTCATATTTTCAGGAATATCTACAACATCAAATGTTGAACCCATTCCTTCCTCGTGCCACACAATAGCACGATTCTTTACTAAATCTACAATTCCTTTAAAATCTTCTTCGTCACCAATATTTAATACAATAGGCACTGCATTAGAACCTAACATATCCTTAACCTGCTGACACACTTCAAGAAAATTAGACCCTTGACGGTCCATTTTATTTACAAAACCTATACGAGGCACTTTGTAATTATCTGCAAGTCTCCAGTTAGTTTCTGATTGAGGTTCAACACCATCAACAGCACTAAACAAGAATACCAACCCATCAAGAACACGTAAAGATCTATTTACTTCTACAGTAAAATCTACGTGACCTGGAGTATCTATAATATTAAAGTGATAATCTTTAGTATCAGGAAGTTTTTGAGCGTTCTCCAACGGAAACTGCCAGGTACAAGTAGTTGCAGCAGAAGTAATTGTAATACCTCTCTCCTGCTCTTGCTCCATCCAATCCATCGTTGCAGCACCATCGTGTACTTCACCGATTTTATGACTTACACCTGTATAATAAAGGATACGCTCTGTAGTCGTAGTTTTACCAGCATCAATGTGAGCTGCAATACCAATATTTCTAGTAAATTTTAAGTCTCTTGCCATTTCTTAGAATCTAAAATGTGAAAATGCTTTATTAGCCTCTGCCATCTTGTGCGTATCAACACGCTTCTTAACAGCGGCACCTTCTTCTTTTGCCGCAGCAAGTACTTCGGCAGCAAGTTTTGCAGCCATAGATTTTTCGTTTCTCTTACGAGCATAACCTATTAACCACTTCATAGCTGTAGAGATCTTACGATCTGGACGTATTTGCATTGGTATTTGGAATGTTGCACCACCTACACGACGACTACGCACTTCTACGTGAGGCATCACATTAGATAAAGCATCTTTCCAAAGTTCCAAAGCTGTTTTTTCTTCGTTTGTGTTTTTTTCTTCTACGATTGCGATTGCATCATAAAATACTTTAAAAGCTACCGACTTCTTACCGTCCCACATCATCATATTAACGAAACGAGTTACTAACTGATCGTTAAATTTTGGATCCGGCAGTATCGGTCTTTTCTTGGCCTGTCTTTTTCTCATTACTTCTTCTTAAAGTGTTGTTGATTTACTTCTTAGGGCGTTTTGCACCATACTTAGATCTTGATTGCAGTCTACCTTGAACACCTGCGGTATCCAATGCTCCACGAACAATATGATATCTAACTCCTGGCAAATCTTTTACCCTTCCACCTCTTACCAATACTATCGAGTGCTCCTGTAAGTTGTGACCTTCTCCTCCGATGTATGCATTTACCTCTTTACCATTTGTAAGACGGACACGCGCAACTTTACGCATAGCCGAGTTTGGTTTCTTAGGTGTAGTCGTGTAAACACGAGTACATACGCCACGGCGTTGTGGGCACGATTCAAGGGCAGCCGATTTACTCTTCTTGGTAATCTTGGTTCTTCCTTTACGTACTAATTGTGAAATTGTTGGCATAATTTCTTTCTACCTAATTTGTTATTTATTTAAATATCCCTATTTTAAGGGTTTGCAAAAGTAAGTATTTTTTATTGATCATCAAACCCATACTAATTTAAATTATATAAATTCCTATCATTTTAAAAAATCTAATATACTTTAGTGGTGACTTTTTACGTTTTTCAAGAAGATCAAACGATATCATATTGAGATTTACTTTACTTTGTTTTTTATTTTTCTTCAAACTCACAATATCTTATTGTCAGAACACCAATGAACTACATCTAGAGATACAATTAATAAAAAAAAATACGACTCAAGAAACGGAGGGCATTGAATATACTTCTCGTTTCGACTCCTTAAGTGAACTTCGTTCTGAATTTAACAGACTAACCAACTCCTATTACAACAAAGGATTTATAGATCTTACAAAAAATCTAGAAAGGCAAAATGACACATTATATATAGGTAAGATAAAATTAGGTGATCCATTTACACATTTAAAGCTTGATGTTTCAGAAATTAACAACTCAGAATTTTTATTTAAAGACAGAGACATTATCCTTAAAAAGGATAGTATTGTTATTGAAACCGCTTTCGCGAAAGCGTATCTAGAAGAATTATCTGCTTCATTAGGAAACTCAGGAAAACCTTTTGCTGTTTTTAAAATAATTGAAATAAAAAAAGGAAATAATAATACATTAAGAGCTAAACTTACCTTAGAAGAAAACCAAACAAGAACGATAGATAAGATAACTATTAATGGATATGATCAATTTCCAAAGGCTTATCTAAAAAATTATATAAAATTAAATAAAGGGAGTGTTTTTAATAAAGATGAAATCACTACACAAAGTTTAAAATTGGATGCACTAACATTTGTAGAAGAGATAAAACCACCAGAAGTACTTTTTTCTAATGATAGTACTAATGTGTTTTTTTACTTAAGAAAACGGAATACAAATAATTTTGATGGCTTTTTAGGTTTCCAAACAGACGATAACAACAGACTACAACTTACAGGATATCTAGACCTACTTCTCCAAAATAATTTAAACCAAGGTGAAACTTTTAGATTAAATTATAAATCTGATGGAAATGACCAAACACAATTTTCTACTCAACTTAAAGTACCTTATATACTATCTACCCCTTTTGGAGTTGAAGCAACATTGCAATTATTTAGACAAGATAGCACATTTTCTTCTAACCAGACCATAGTAAACACCACATATAATTTTAAGCAAGTACACACTTTAAAAATAGGCTTAACTAATTTTAATTCTCAAGACCTCACTGAAAATGAAACTACCGAAAATCTAAACGATATATCAAAAACGTCTATAACATCTTCTTATAGTTTTTTAAAAAGACAACGGTCTTCTTTAAACCCTATATTAACATCTTTTGACATTACAGCAGGTATAGGTGCTCGAAAATCTGACCTGCCAGATGAACAACAATTTTATATAAATTACACAGCATCCCATAATTTTAAACTTTGGGAAAGTCATAATCTTTATTTAAAAAACGCCACTTCCTTTTTAAACTCAGACAACTATAACATCAATGAGCTATACAGAATAGGAGGCTTTAATAGCATAAGGGGTTTTGATGAAAACAGCATTTTTGCAAATTGGTATAGCACCGTAAATACTGAGTATCAATACTCCCCTACTAACAATCTTTATATACACTCTGTTTTTGACATAGGTTATTTTGAAAACCAAACCACTAACACGGAGTCATTTTTAACATCTTTTGGGGTAGGTACTGGAATTTTAACAGAAGCTGGACTTTTGAGAGTCATCTTGGCTAATGGTACTTTTAATGGGAATGAGTTTGATTTTAAAAATACGAAACTCTCTTTATCGTTACTTGTGATATTTTGAATGTTTTTGTCATAATAAATTAGTAATTCTTTAAAGATACACACCCAACTAGTTTAAAGTCGTTATGTTAAATTTATGTTAAATTAAAATATTTTAACAATACCCTATCCATTGTCTTGAATGTTTTACAGAGATTTGTTTTGAACAAAAAAAATATTTATGAAAACACTTTTACACAAAGCGATGATCGCATTCGCTTTTTTGAGTGCTTCTATCTTGGTAGCCCAAGATCGTACCATAACGGGTACCGTAAGTGAAGCAAATGGCCCTCTCCCTGGGGCAACAGTTATTATTAAAGGAACTTCTGTAGGGACTCAAACCGATTTTGATGGTGGCTTTTCACTACAAGCCTCAGC
>CALKZS010000155.1 GCA_938002835.1 uncultured Dokdonia sp.
TGAAATAACAACAACTGAAGTTTTAGAAGAAGAATAAAAAAAGGGTTTGGATTTGAGATTGTTTTTTTATGTTACTCAATACAATAATATACTTTTTAGAATCTGCTAGGAATCATTATGAGAAAAATAATATACATCTTATTGTTTTTAGTAATATTTATAGGAGTAGGTCTGTATTTTTATAATTCATTAAATAAATTAGCAACGTATCAAAGCCCTGACGGTAAGTATGAATTAATTATAAAAGATAACACAAGTTTTTTTGAATTAGTAATGCCAGGTCAAGGAGGATTAGGAAGTAAATCTATACTAGTGATTTTAAAAGACTCTAATGGTAAAATAATTGGTAAAAGCAAGAGTAATTCTAATTGTGGAATTTTTTATGATAGTGTTGAAGTAGAATGGGATTTAAAAAATGAACAAGTATGGTATGGTAGAGCTAAATCTATCAATATAAAAACAGGTAAAGTAGAGTGTTAATAATAAACACTTATTAATAAAACTATGATTAGCGCGAGATTTATCCTAAATAAAATTTTTATCTAATTGCAAAATTTAGAGGATATTACAATAAGTAATCTATTCATAAACAGGTTATAGAACCACCGTTATCAACATTTAAAACCTTGTGTTTGGCGTTTTTTCAAAAAGAACCGTATTTTTACGAGATTACCATACTAAAAGGGAATTTTAACTGTTCCATTAGTAAAACAGATAAGGTTTGAGACAAATTGCTACATATAGTTCTTATTTCACAATAATCGCATTACTTCTTGTGGGGTGTTCTCGAAAGAAAAACACCTTCTTAAGTCGTAATTATCACGCAGTTGCTACTGAGTTTAACACCCTGTACAATGGTGGTTTAGCGTTAGAAGAAGGAAAGTTTGGACTTATTGAAGGTTTTCAAGATAATTATTGGGACATTCTTCCTATTGAGAGAATTTCTTTTTCTGACGAAATTGTTTTTGGAGAAGAAAACAGAAACCCTAGTTTTTTGAGAGCAGAAGAAAAAGCCATCAAAGCGATTGAGCGTCACGCTATGAAAATAGAAGGAGAAGAGCGCAATCCACAAATAGATGAGGCTTTTTTACTGTTGGGCAAAGCGAGATATTATGACCAGCAATTTGTTTCGGCATTAGAAGCTTTTAATTATATACTAGCATATTACCCTAAGAGTAATAATATTGCCCAAGCTAAAATCTGGAAAGAAAAGACTAATATCCGTCTGGACAATAATGAAGTTGCTATAGAAAACCTCAATACAATCTTTAAATTAGAAAGTAAGCTTAAAGATCAAGATCTTGCAGATGCTCAAGCAATACTAGCACAAGCATATCTCAATTTAGAAGTTTTAGATAGCGCATTGGTATATATACAAAGTGCTTCAGAACTTACAAAGAAAAATGAAGAGCGCGGTAGGTATAGTTACATAAAAGGGCAACTATATAATAAATTAGGAAAAACAGATAGTGCAAACTTTGCTTTTCAAGAAGTAATAGATCTTAACCGTAGAATACCTCGCAAATATCATATCAATGCTCACCTAGAACAGATACATAATTTTGATTATGAAAAAGGAGATACACTTGTATTAAGAGAACGTATAGAAAAACTTATTGAGAACAGAGAAAACAGACCTTTTTTAGACAAGATTTATTATACAAAAGCGGTTCACTTAGCAAAAATAGGTCAGGAAGACTCTGCCATTGCAAATTATAACAAATCACTACTTCAAAAAAGTCTAGACGATTATCTTAACTCCAGAGATTATCTAGCATTAGCCGAGTATAATTTTGACAATGCAGCTTTTAAAACAGCAGGAGCCTATTATGATAGTGTTCTTGGTAAACTATCAGATCGTACTCGTGAATATAGGACGATTCGTAAAAAACGCGAAAACCTTACAGATGTAATTGATTATGAAGACATCACACAACGCAATGATAGTATCTTGCACCTTGCAACAATGTCAGATAGTGCAATTACACAACATTTTAAAAATTACATAGAAGAGTTAAAAGCAAAAGCGACACAAGATTCATTAGACCGTATTGAAAGAATTCGTAACAATGAGTTTTTTAATAGCAGTGCAGGATCATCTAATCAACAAACAGCAGGGGGCGTGTTTTATTTTTATAATGACGTTGCACTTGCCTATGGGAAACAATCTTTTGAAAAACAATGGGGAAAACGCAGTCTTGAAGACGGCTGGAGGCTTTCTTCAAGACAAAATCAACCTCGTACTTCAAATAGATTACCTACAGCAACAACAGAAGCACCAGCAGAAACGACAGCAAAGAAAACAGTAGAAGACTATATAGCAAGCGTCCCTAGAGAGCCAGCTCAAATAGATAGCTTGTCAAAAGAAAGAAACTTTGCATATTTTCAGCTAGGACTCATTTATAAAGAGAAGTTTAAAGAGTATCCACTAGCTGCAGAGCGTCTTGAGAAGTTACTCACTTTTGAACCAGAAGAAAACCTTATTTTACCTACTAAATATAATTTATATCAAATATATGGTGAGATGGGCGCTTTCGCGAAAGCGGAATCTGAGAAAACAGATATTACATCAAATTATCCAGACTCTCGTTATGCAGAGCGTATGAATAACCCTAACACCGCATTAGAAGCAGATGCAGACTCTGCCGAAGAGGTATACAAAAGAACTTACGAACTTTTTGCCAAAAAAGATTTTAAAGCATTATTACCAGAACTAGACAAACGCATTGATCAGTTTTATGGAGATCCTTTTTTACCTAAATTTGAATTACTCAAAGCAACTGTTTTAGGAAGATATCAAGGTTTTGAAGCCTATAAGACAGCATTAAGTTATGTAGCATTAACGTATCCGCGTTCAGAAGAAGGTAAAAAAGCACAATCTCTTATTACAGGAGCATTACCGGCAATGGAGTTTAAAAAATTTGATGATGAAACATTATCAATAAGTTATAAAATAATTTATCCATTTGATGTTACCGATAGTGAAGGGGCAGAGGCTTTTGAGGAAGATTTAATAAAGGCATTTGAGACCGTAAATTATGAAAATTTTGGCACGTCAATAGATGTGTATAATGACACTCAGATGTTTGTCGTTGTTCACTACCTTACATCACGGTCACAAGCACAGGGTCTCATAGAATTATTAGAAACAAACCCAGATATAAAAGAGGCAAATCCTGACATAGAATTATCAAGACCCAATAGCATTATAGCTGCAGAGAATTATAAAATTATCCAGCTTCATAAAAACATAGAACAATATATAGCCCAAACCGCAAACTAAAAATACCCAGATATGTTTTCAGATAATAAAAAAGGAAAGGCTCCAGACCTCAGTAGTCAACAAAACAGAATAAGCCAAGGTACATCCTTAAAAGGAGATGTTACTTCAAAAGGAGGTTTTCGTATAGATGGTGAAATAGATGGTAATATTACCTCGCCTCAAAAGATAGTGATAGGAAAGACAGGTAAAGTATTAGGGACATTAACGTGTCAAGATGCAGATATAGAGGGCAAAATAGAAGGTAAGGTGTTAGTAAGTAATCTATTATCTATAAAGTCTACAGCTGTAATAGAAGGAGAAGTAACTACATCAAAACTAGCCGTAGAACCAGGAGCAAATTTTAATGCCACTTGTGTGATGAACGGAAATATAAAGCCGTTATCTAATGACAAAGGAAAAGGGCAACACAGGTCTTAAAAGCTGGGCTAAATTTTCTACCATTGCATTACAAATGGGTGTTACTATATACTTAGGTAATAAATTAGGTGTTTGGCTAGATAAAAAATATGACACGAACTGGTTAGAGCAGACGGTAACTTTGTTTGCTATTTTTATATCCATATATCTTGTAATAAGAGGAGTAATGCATTTTAATAAATAAAGACGTGTTAAAAAGACTACTACGGCTCATTTTTATAAGCCTATTTCTATTCATTAGCACCTATTTCTTACATAGTCATATAGAAACACTACAGGAGTCTTCATATGCATTTGATCTTTTTAAGGTATATACCTTTCACGCAGCATACACATTTGTTCTATGTGCTAGTTTTGAACTCGTGGTTTTTTTCTCACCTTCTTTTAAAGAACAGATAGGATTTGTATATCTAGGTTCTGTAATACTAAGAATTTTTTTGTTTTTCATATTTTTTTCTGAAGTGTTTTCACAAAGCGCATTGTTTTCAAAAGGAGATAAGATAGCGCTGCTCATCCCACTGTTTATATTCACTTTTTTTGAAGTTATGGTCACCGTCAAAATACTTAATAGAACATCATAGTTTTTAAATAATTAAATAATAATATGTTTTTATAAGATTTTGCGTACTTTTGCGCGGAATTTCAGACAACGTTATTTATTGAAAATACACTAATGAAGGTAGCATTAAAATCAATCACGTTTTTCACATTACTGGTAGTTCTTTCTATTCCTTTTTCTGCTTTTGCTAAGGGAAGTATCGAAACAACTACTGCAAAAGGAGGTGTTAAAGGAGATCCTGTAAATACACAAGCAGAGATTAAGGAGTATATACAACACCACCTTAAAGATTCTCACGACTTTCATTTATTCTCATATTTCTCAGAAAATGGAGAAGAGCACCACGTAGGTTTTCCACTTCCGGTAATGTTATGGGGAGAAAATGGATTTACTGCTTTTATGTCTTCTGCTTTTCATCACGATGATTCTGGAGAAGTAGTAGTAGAAAAAAATGGAAGCCGCTTTGTAAAACTTCACAGTAAGATATACGAACTCAATGCTGGACAAACAGCAGTACAATTTGATGCAGATCACCACGCAGTAAATGCTTCAAAACCTTTTGATCTTTCTATTACAAAAAGTGTATTTGGAATATTAGTTATAGGTCTTTTAATGTTGTTCTGGTTTTCTAGACTTGCAAAGCAATACAAGAGCAAAAAAGTACCAACAGGTTTTGGACGTGTGTTAGAACCACTAGTAGTTTATGTGCGTGATGAGATCGCAAAACCTAACATTGGAGAGTCCTATAGAAAATTTACTGGATATTTACTTACAGTATTTTTCTTTATCTGGATTCTTAACCTTGTAGGGTTAATGCCATTTGGGTTTAACGTTACAGGTCAAATTGCTGTAACAGCAGCACTTGCTGTAATAACACTCGTTATTTATGTATTTAGTGGTAACAAACACTTCTGGGGTCATATGTTATGGATGCCAGGAATACCATATATATTTAGACCTTTATTAGGACTCATAGAGCTTGTAGGAACATTAATTATCAAGCCATTTTCATTATTAGTGCGTCTTTTTGCAAATATTACAGCAGGTCACACAGTAGTAATGAGTCTTATCGCTGTGGGTATATTGTTACAAGAATCACTTAGCGCAGTAGGATCTACGCTAGTGTCATTATTTTTATCATTATTTATTATGCTTATAGAATTGTTAGTAGCCTTTCTACAAGCCTATATATTTACAACACTTTCTGCTTTATTTATCGGTATGGCGGTTGCAGATGATCATCACGATGAAGAGCTGCACGATGAGCACGGAGAGAAAATTGAGGATACAGAAGTAATACGTAAAAGCTTCAGTTAATTAAGAATTTTTATTTGTTTAATTTTTTATATACACTATTATGTCTTTAGCATTAGTACAAGAAGTAGCACCAATGATTCCTAATATGGTAGGAGCTGGTTTAGTTGTAATCGGAGGTGGTATCGGTCTTGGTAAGATCGGTGGAGCTGCAATGGAAGGAATTGCTCGTCAGCCTGAGGCTGCTGGTAAGATCCAGACTGCGATGATTATCGTTGCTGCACTTTTAGAAGGACTTGCATTTGGTGCCCTAATATTAGGAGCTTAATCCAAATCAAATCTAAAAAACTCAACCTCCTGTAACGGTTGGTTACAGGAGCTGAGTTTTAAATTAGACAAAGAATTATAATACAGAATACTTTTCGATGGAACAGTTATTAGAAAATTTTTCGCTTGACCTGTTTGTAAAACAAACAATCCTTTTTCTTATCATTATCTTTTTGATGGTAAAGTTTGCTTGGAAACCTATTATGAATGCTCTTAATGAGCGTGAAGAAGGAATACAAGGCGCTCTTGATGCTGCTGAGAATGCAAAGAAAGAGATGGCAAACCTTCAGGCAGATAATGAAAAGTTGCTTAAAGAGGCTAGAGCAGAGCGTGAAGCGATGCTTAAAGATGCGCGTGATATCAAAACAAAAATGATAGACGATGCAAAAGCAGAAGCAAAGGCAGAGGCAGACAAGATGGTTGCTCAAGCGCAAGCTAGTATTGAAGCAGAACGTAAAAGTGCTATAGCAGACCTTAAAAGTCAAGTAGCAGTTCTTTCTGTAGAGATTGCAGAGAAAGTAGTAAAGAGCGAACTTTCTGATAAAGAGAAGCAACTAGGTCTTGTTAATGAGATGTTAGGTAAAGCAACATTAAACTAAGATATCCGCCTTCGCGGATATTGAATGATATTCAATATGAGTAGAGCAGCAATAAGATATGCAAAAGCAGTACTAGATCTTTCAAAAGATAATACGTCTGTAGAAGCCGTTTTAAACGATATGAAGTCTGTAGCAGCTACTTTAGATTCAAGTAAAGAATTGCGTAGTGCTTTAAGTAGTCCTATAATAAAGGGTGAAGATAAGCTAGCTGTTCTTAAGGAAGTATTTGCAACTACTTCTAATGAAACTAAAGGACTTCTTGATGCATTAGTATCTAATAGTAGAGCAAATTTACTAGGTGCTGTTGCAACAAGTTTTATAGATGAATATAATAAAAGCCAGAACATAAAAGCTGCTACTGTAACAACAGCTGTTGCTTTAACACCTGAGCTTGAGACTAAAGTACTTGCTAAAGTAACAGAACTTACAGGAAGTACAAATATCACATTAACAAACACTATTGATGAGAGTATCATAGGAGGTTTTGTTTTACGTGTGGGAGATACTCAATATAATGCGAGTATTGCTAGCCAATTAGGCAAATTAAAAAGAGAATTCAGTAACAGTTTATAAATAAAAACTTTCGCGAAAGCGTAAAACAAATACACAATGGCAGAAGTTAAACCAGCAGAAGTTTCGGCAATTTTAAAGAAACAACTTTCAGGTTTTGAAGCAAGCGCTTCACTGGATGAGGTAGGAACAGTATTAACAGTAGGTGATGGTATCGCACGTATATACGGACTTGCAAATGCTCAATATGGTGAGCTTGTAGAGTTTGAAAGCGGTCTTGAAGCCATTGTATTAAACCTTGAAGAAGATAATGTAGGGGTGGTACTTTTAGGGACATCTTCTAATATTAAAGAAGGAGATACTGTAAAACGTACACAACGTATCGCATCTATTCAGGTAGGTGAAGGTATTACAGGGCGTGTTGTAAATACATTGGGTTTACCTATAGATGGTAAAGGACCTATCGCTGGGGAAACGTATGAAATGCCACTAGAGCGCAAGGCACCAGGGGTTGTATTTCGTGAGCCTGTAACAGAGCCATTACAAACAGGAATCAAAGCTATTGATGCAATGATACCTGTAGGAAGAGGACAGCGTGAGCTTGTTATAGGTGACCGCCAGACAGGAAAGTCTACAGTGTGTATCGACACTATCCTTAACCAAAAGGAATTTTATGATGCTGGGAAGCCAGTACATTGTATATATGTTGCTGTAGGTCAAAAAGCATCTACCGTAGCACTTATCGCTCAGGTACTTGAAGACGCTGGAGCAATGGCATATACGACTATCGTAGCAGCAAATGCATCAGATCCTGCAGCAATGCAAGTATATGCACCATTTGCTGGAGCAGCCATTGGAGAATATTTTAGAGACACAGGTCGTCCTGCATTAATCATATATGACGATTTATCTAAGCAAGCAGTAGCATACCGTGAGGTATCACTACTTCTTCGTCGTCCACCGGGACGTGAGGCATATCCTGGAGATGTATTCTTCCTTCATTCAAGATTATTAGAGCGTGCGGCAAAGGTGATTAATGATGATGCTATTGCTAAAACAATGAATGATCTTCCAGATAGTTTAAAACCTCTTGTAAAAGGTGGTGGATCTCTTACGGCACTTCCTATTATTGAGACACAAGCAGGAGATGTATCTGCTTATATACCAACTAACGTAATCTCGATTACAGATGGACAGATATTCTTAGATGGAGATTTATTTAACTCTGGTGTACGCCCAGCAATTAACGTAGGTATCTCGGTATCACGTGTGGGAGGTAATGCACAGATTAAATCTATGAAAAAAGTATCTGGAACATTAAAACTAGATCAAGCAGCCTTCCGTGAACTGGAAGCCTTTGCAAAGTTTGGATCAGATCTAGATGCAGCTACGTTAAATGTAATTGAAAAAGGAAGACGTAACGTAGAGATATTAAAGCAAGCAGAGAACACACCATTTACGGTAGAAGATCAGATTGCAATTATCTATGCAGGTTCTAAAAATCTATTGCGTGATGTGCCTGTAAACAAGGTAAAAGAATTTGAAGCAGAATATATCGAGTTTTTAAACGCAAAGCATAGAGATGCTCTTGACACATTAAAGTCAGGAAAACTTACAGATGAAGTGACTGATACGTTAGTATTAGTAGCAAAAGACTTATCTGCAAAGTATAACTAGAAGTATTTCGCTTTCGCGAAAAAAGAAATTCAACATACTCCCGTGAAGATGGGAGACTTGTCAAAGTTAAAGACAAATCGTGATTAACGGGATAAAATTCTCGTTTTCACGGGAATTTAAAGAAGATGGCAAACTTAAAGGAAATAAGAAATAGGATTAGTTCTGTATCATCTACGATGCAGATCACTAGTGCTATGAAAATGGTATCTGCTGCAAAGTTAAAAAAGGCACAAGATGCAATTACTGCAATGCGACCTTATGCAGATAAACTCACAGAACTATTACAAAACCTAAGCGCAACCTTAGAGGGTGATTCTGGAAGTAAGTTTGCAGAAGATCGTGAAGTACACAAAGTACTTTTAGTAACAATATCTTCTAATAGAGGACTCGCAGGAGCCTTTAACTCTAATATCATTAAAGGAATTAACGCATTAGTAGCGTCTAAGTATGTAGGTAAAGAAGTGCACTTAGTGACTATAGGTAAAAAAGCAGATGCGATCTTATCAAAATCGCTTAATGTGATCACCAATAACAACGAGATTTTTGATGACTTAACCTTTGATAATGTATCAGCTATTGCACAAGATCTTATGGATCGTTTTGAGGCTGGGGAGTATGATCGTATTGAGATTATCTACAATAAGTTTAAAAATGCAGCTACTCAAATTGTAACCACAGAACAGTTTTTACCTATTGTAGCTATAGCAACAGAAGAGCCTACTGCCACAGCAGATTATGTTTTTGAACCTACAAAAGAAGAGATTGTAGAGGGATTAATTCCTAAAGCATTAAAAACACAACTTTATAAAGGCATTAGAGACTCCGTAGCATCAGAACACGGTGCTCGTATGACTGCTATGCATAAAGCGACAGATAATGCTACAGAGCTTAGAGATGCGCTTAAATTACAATACAACAAGGCACGTCAAGCAGCCATTACAAATGAAATCTTAGAGATTGTAGGCGGAGCAGAGGCTTTAAATAACTAAAGTACATCTCTGCGAAGGCGGAGATTTAAAATAGAAATGAGAATCTCAACATAAAAAAAATCCCGATCACTTTTGATCGGGATTTTTTTTATGAGTATAATACATTATGATTAAAAGCGTTTATTTTTCTCCCTTCTCCTTAGGTTGATAATCTAAATGTCCCGTTTGCCATAGTGCAAAGGCATCTGCATCTGAATAAATTTGATAGGCAGAGTATGGCCCACCACCACTATGACCAGCATCTTCATCTATTTTTAATAAGACAGGATTTGTAGTCTGACTATCATTTTGTAATCTAGCCACAAATTTTGCAGAGTCCCAAGCAGCTACAGCCCCATCTTCTAGGCTTACAAAGGCATAAAAACTGGATATGCAACGTCTTCTTTTACTTTAAATAAGCATCCATATCGATAAGCCCTTGGGCTTCTTCAGTAATGCTTAGAGTACCAAATTCTTTAATACTATTAACTTCGTTTACTTGAAATTCAGAGTGTGTCGCATTGATAAAACCAGAATAAGAAATAGCTACTTTATATAGATCTGGGCGTTCTACAATAGCATTAGCTATAACAAGACCCCCAGCACTACCAGCAGAAGCAATGGTAAGATCAGGATTAGTATACTTATTATCAATAAGATATTCCGTGCACGCAATATAGTCTTTCCAGCTATTTGCTTTAGTAGTTTTAAAACCGACTTTATGCCAAGCATCACCTTTTTCGCCTCCTCCTCGTGCGTGAGGTATTGCAAATATGCTACAAGTGGCTACCCAATTTAATTTATCGATACTAAAATAAGGGCTAAAAGTACTTCCATAAGCACCATAAGAAACTATTTTTACTCTATTAGTACCATCTAGTTTTGAGTCAGGATGACGTATTATAGAAAACGGGACTTTTGCACCATCGTTAGAGGTGACTTCAACCTCTTCAATAATAAATTTAGGCTGTAGTGTATTTTGACTATTATTTGTATATTAGAGTATGAATTTAGACAAACTAAAAGAGGAATGAGACCGTTGCAAAAGATTAGTTAGACTAGGAGGTTTCTTATTTTTTATTTTTTTTGTTCAAAACTTAGTCGATTTTTCGATTTCATTTTAGTTTTAGGGCGTAAATGAGTGTTTTTAAGGCTCATTTTCTCTTA
>CALKZS010000156.1 GCA_938002835.1 uncultured Dokdonia sp.
ATGTCTTATAATTTGTACAGAAGTCCAGGGATACTTGCGTCTAATTCTAAAAATTAAGAGAAAATGAGCCTTAAAAACACTCATTTATGCCCTAAAACTAAAATGAAATTGAAAAATCGACTAAGTTTTGAACAAAAAAAATAAAAAACAAGAAACCTCCTAGTCTAACTAATCTTTTGCAACAGTCTCAGTTATACTTTTTCGCGAAAGCGCAAAAAATCGCATTTAAGAACCTATCCTAAATGCGTTATAAATGATCATTACTATTTTTTAAGCTGCTTCACTATAAGCCATTTCTTCTGTGCGCTCTGTAGCTTTACTCCCTCTTATTTTTAGTTTTATTCTGTACACTATATAATATAATAACGGTACAATAATTAAGGTTAAGAATGTTGCGATAATTAACCCGTAAATAACGGTCCAGGCAAGTGGACCCCAGAAAATCACATTATCTCCTCCTATATAGATACCTGGATCAAAAGATTGGAACAACCCAAAGAAGTCTATATTTACACCTATGGCAAGCGGTATTAATCCTAGCACAGTTGTAATTGCGGTTAGTAATACTGGACGTAAACGAGCACGACCTCCTTCTATAATGAGCTCTTGTGTCGTTTTTTTATCTAACATTTGCTTTCCTTCTATACCCTGCTCTACACCTTTACGATCTATAAGTAACTGGGTATAATCAAGTAATACTACACCATTATTTACTACAATACCGGCAAGGGAGATAATACCCATCATTGTCATTATGATCACAAAAGAACTACCACTTATAATAATACCGCCAAGCACTCCTATAAAACTTAAGAAGATCGCAATCATTATAATAAGAGGTTTTGAAATAGAACTAAATTGAAAAATTAATAAAAAGAAAATTAAGGCAAGCCCTCCAAAAAATGCTTTTATTAAAAATTTAAATTCTTTTTCTTGCTCTTCAATTTGACCAGTATAATTAACCTTAACACTATCTGGCATTCCTTTAAAGTTTCTCATCTCTTCTTGTACTGCTGCAACAACAACACTTGCATCTGTATAGCCTGCAGCGAGATTAGAATATACCGTCACTACTCTTTTAGAATCTCGGTGTTTTATAGCACTAAATGATGATATATCATCGTCACTAAGGGTAACAGCATCTATAGGGATTTCTTTAATCTGCCCATTTGAAGGATCTCTAAATGTAATATTCTGATTAAAAAGTGCAGAATTATCATAGCGTTGATCGTCTTTAAAACGGACATAAATATCATAATCTTCTCCATCTTTTTTATAGATACCTGCTTTATCTCCAAAGATAGAGCGACGCATTTGTAATCCAACCTGCCCTGCAGAAACGCCTAGTTCTCCCGCCTTTTGTCTATCTATAACCACCCTTTTTCCAGGTTTTCCTTTATTTACATTAATCTTAAGTTCATCTACCCCAGGGACATTACGGCTATTTATAAAATTGCGCATTTTTTCTGCCGTAGCTATGAGTTCTTCATAGTCTTTACCTTCTAATTCTATATTTACGGGATATCCTTGTGGTGGTCCTGCAGCATCTTTTTCTACGGTGATCACTACTCCAGAATACATATCCCTTAAAGAATCTTGTACTCTAAAACGTAGTTCTTCACTATCTGCCTTATTACGATACTTATATTCTCGCATTGTTGCAGTGATTTTTGCTCTATGTGGCATCTCGGCAGCACTTCCTCCATCTGTTTGTGGGTTTCCAGCTCCCTCTCCCACTTGAGATACTGAAGTCTCAACAAGCGCATTATAATCTGTTTTTTCTAAATATTGATCGTCATTAAGAACTTTAAAAAGACGCTTTTCTATTTCTTTTGTAATGGCATCTGTCTTTGCAATAGCTGTCCCTTCTGGATACTCTATATAAACAATAACTTGATTGGGTTTATTATCTGGAAAAAACTCAATCGCTGTTCTTCCTGCACTTATAGAGCCTCCAAAAGCCATAAACGTAACAAAGAGTAATACAAAAATGCCTATTGTAAAGAAGACAGGTTTTTTACCTTGAATAGCCCATCCTAAAAAACGTTTATAGAGTTTTTCTAACCACGTTAAAAAACGTTTTTGAAAAACATCTGCCGCACCTTTTAACACATAACGATAGATCCACATAAAGAGAATGGTCACTAGAATTAAAGCCCCAAAACCTTTTATGTCTCCTCCTAAGAATAAAATCATTATCCCAATAGGTAACATCACTAATGAAGTACGAATTAAAAATTTGAGTGTTAGGGGTTTCTCTTCTGTTTTCATAAACTGAGATACCAACATCGAATTAATAAATATCGCAACAAATAGTGACGATCCTAATACTACAGATAATGTGATAGGAAAATAGATCATAAACTGCCCCATAAGCCCTGGCCATAAACCTAACGGCACAAAAGCAGCTACTGTAGTAAGTGTAGATATAATAATAGGAAACGCGATTTCGCCTATTCCTTTTTTTGCAGCTTCTATACGACTTAGGCCTTCTTCGTCCATCAATCTATAAACATTCTCTACCACCACAATCCCGTTATCTACCAACATACCAAGTCCCATAATGAGTGCAAAAAGTATCATTGTGTTCATTGTATATCCCATCAAATTAAGGATCATAAAACTCATAAACATTGACATTGGGATGGCAAAACCTACAAAAAGTGCGTTCTTAAATCCTAAGAAAAACATCAGAACACCTACGACTAGAATAATTCCAAAAATGATATTATTTACAAGGTCATTTACTTGATTTTCTGTTTTTGCACTTTGATCATTTGCTGTGCGAATTACGACGTCTGGAGGAAATACCTCGGCTTTTGCTGTCTCAACAATCTCATTAATTTGAGTAACGGCCTCGATCATATTCTCCCCAGAACGTTTTTTTACCTCTAGCATTACTACTGTCTCGCTTATTTCTGTATCATTTACAGAATCTCCTTCATTTAAGGTTAGATCCCTAGCATATGTAGTTTTATCTTTTTCTGTAAAAGTGACTGTTGCAACATCTTTAAGATATATAGGAGACCCTCTCTCTGACTTAATTACAAAATTATTGAGTTCATCTGGACTTTCTATTTCTCCTATGACACGTATGTTACGACGCTGCCCGCTACTCACTAAATTACCTGCAGATAGCGTCATATTCCCGTTCCCTATTGCCCTCAACACATCATCAAAACTCACTTGCGCTGCAATCATTTTATACACATCTACCGCTACCTCAACCTCACGATCTTGAGCACCACGTATAGTGGCTTCTTTAATTTCTTTTAAACCTTCAATCTTATCTTGAAGATACTCTGCATATTCCTTAAGTTTTGCTACAGGATAATCTCCTGAGACATTTACATTAAGTATAGGCATTTCTTCTGCTATACTAAGATCAAAAACACTGGGCTCTACTTTTGCATTATTAAATGTAGGCCAGTCTTCATTAGAGGTTTCAGAATCTACCTCATCTTTTACACGCTGTTTTGCAACTTGCACATCTATAGCTTCACTAAACTCGACTGTGATAATCCCATAATCTTCTTGTGATGTAGAAAGCACCTCGACCACACCTGAGAGGTTTTGTAACTTATCTTCTAATGGATCTACAATGAGACGTTCTATATCTTCGGCCGTGTTTCCTGGATAAGGGGCAGAAATATAAATCTTGGTTTCATTAATTTCAGGAAAATTTTCGCGCGCCATTCCTAGATATGCGGTCATTCCTATGACTAAAAATAACACCATTAACACATAAATAATCGTAGGATTATCTATTGCCCAACTCGAGATTGCAAACTCTTTGTCTACACTTTTCTTTTGCTTCGTTGTCATCGCTTTAGTATGTTAAAATTTTTACCTCTTGTTGATCTTTTACAGACCTAGCACCTTCTACAATAACTTGGTTTCCAGCTTTTAATCCAGAGAGTACTTCCACAAAATCTCCTTGTGACTTTCCTGTCGTAATAATAGTTTGCTGCGCTAGAACTAAGTTGTCATCTGCTTTCGCGAAAGCGGTATATACATATTGCTCTCCCTTACCGTTTTCATTAATCACATTAAGTGGTATTAAAATTGCTTTTTCTGATGTATAATCATTGATAGACAGTTTTGCTGTTAGATTGGGTTTTACAGTTCCGTTTTTATTAGGAACTTCAACCTCAATACCATAGGTTCTATTAGATGGGTTGATGTAATTGCTTGTCTGTTTTACAGTGGCATCTATGGTTTCTCCCAGAACGGGGAATGATACTTTTACCTTTTTTCCTTTTGTTATTGTGGGTAAGTAGCTCTCTGGTATTTGAGCAGACACATACATATTGTTAAGGTTTACAATTCTAAACAATGACACTCCAGGTCCCACCACAGTTCCCTGATCTGTAATTACTTGATCTATAATGCCTGAAAATGGTGCCCTGATGGTCGTTTTACCTAGCTGACTTTTAATTTGAGCCACCATATTTTGAGAAGACTCATACTGTGTCTTTGCTTGTAAGTATTGCATCTCAGATCCTATTTTTTGATCCCAAAGACGTTGCTGTCTTTCAAAAGTAGTTTTTGCTAGTGATGCTTGAGACTCTGCTTGCGCGACTTGACTACTCAAACCACCATCATCTATCATAGCGAGCACTTGTCCTTTTGAAACACGCTGTCCTTCTTTAACTAAGACACGAGTCAAGGTTCCTTGATATTCTGGATAGACAAGTACATTTTGCTTTGTAGCAACATTTCCTTGCACTTCTACAAAGTGATTAAACACAGTGTCTTTTATAGCCATTGTGGTCACTAATACTTGCTTTTTTTCTCTAGGATTTTTTACCTCTAAAACATCTTCTAGCTGTTCTATGTCACCATTTATTGTAGCAATCTCTGCCTTAAGTTCGGCTTTTTTTGCTTCTATTTCTTCTACAGTTCCTGTTGCAAGAAGCTGGTCTATAGTCACTTCCTTTGAGTCACCACCACAAGAGATGAGTAGCAGTATTGTAAAGATTGGTATTATATTTTTCATTGGTATCAATATTTTGAAATGTGTATGTAACTGTTTATAAGTTTAATCGCTATCTAGCAAATTGATTTGAGGTATATATTAACCATCAAGCATTGTTGTTATTTTGTTATTTGATTACTACTATTTGTATAATCTTTATTATTTATATCTTAATACCTTGTTATTCCTATCTAGTTCCTGAAATATTTAGCACTGTTTCTAGATCTGCTTTTGTTGTAATAATTTGCAACATAGACTGTAACAATTCTTGTTGTACCTGATACAATTGAGTCTGTGCTTGCCGCAAGTCAAAACTGGTACTTATTCCTTCTGTAAATTTGATTTGGTTTTTTGATTCTATGCGTTCTGCTAGCGCTAGATTTTTTTGAGCTGTTGTATAATTATCTATTGCGAGTTCGTGATCACCTTTTGCACTCTCATAAGCAAGATAAATTTGTTGTTCTGTTTCTTTACGGTCTGTTTCTGCCTGCTCCAAAGCAATCTCTGCCTGTGCTGTTCGAGCATTGCGCATCCCTGAACTGAAAATGGGGACATTTAAAGAAAAACCAGCAATAGAAGATGCAAACCATTGTTGATCTCCATCAAAAAAATCAAACTCATTTCTACCTGCAAAAGTTCCTAGATTAATAAAGCCTGCAAGACTAGGAAGTGCTTTACTCTTTTCTAATTTGAGTTCTAACTCACGTTGCTCTGTTAAGTTTGTAGCTATTTTATAATCTATGTTTTGATCTACACTTACATTGGTATCTAAAAGTGCTAAAGCTGGAACCGCAAGACTCTCCAGATTATCTACAAATGTTACTGGTTCATTAATATCAATACCTATAGTGAGATTAAACATCTGTCTAGCAATAGTTTCCATTCGTACTGCATTTGCTCGTTGATTTTCTAATGACAATAATGTGATTTGAAGCTGTTCTACATCTTCTTCTTCTGCAAAACCATTTTCAAAAATGATACGCGTCTCTTTTACATTCTCTTTTAATGTAGCAATATTTTTGTCTAGTATTTTTATACTTTCTTGTGCGAGCAATACACCTCCGTATGCATTAATTACACCTTTACGCACTTCTAATTGTGTCTTCTCATTAGCATTTTCAGAAAATTCCAAAAAAGTTTTGGCCGCCTGTAATCCTACTAGATAAGATCCATCAAAAATTAGTTGTGTTAGAGTTACTGTTGCTGTTGCTGTATTTTTAGGACTAAATGCCACAGGAAAAAACTGTCCTTCTGGACCACCGCGCAGTTCTTCTGGCAACAAACTTAACTGCTGTCGTATTTGATAACTATAATCTACCCCTGCATTTACTTGTGGCAATCCTGTTGCTGTGGTTTCCCATTTTCTTTTGATTGCTTTTGCAATATCTCGTTGCGCATTGAGTGCCGTTGCATTACTGTCTAATGCAAAAGTGATTGCCTCTTCCATCTTAAAAGATCGTTGTGATTGTGCTTGCACAAAAGTGGATATTATTACAAAGCAAAAAATTACTATATACTTCATTTACTCTTGGTTTGATTGAATAATTTTATTGAGAATTGTACGTCCTTTTGGAGTCACTATACCTCGTATATGATATTCTAAATACATATCATAGAGATCATTTGCTGCAAATTGTGTTTGCGGAAATATACTTTCATCCTTAATACCCGTAACTCCTATAAAATAGATACGAGAGACAAACTGCACGTCAATATTCTTCATAAAAAGGCCTTGTTCTATACCTCGCTGTACATTATCGGCAACGCACCCTTGCATATAACTATACTGTCCTTCACGCAATTTTAGGTACGTTTGTGGATAGTATTTTTGCAATTGATACATTGGTGAGCTACGTTCTCCTTTAAGATGTTCTAAAACAAATTTTTTGATATCGTATAACTCCTGTATAGGATTTAACTCTCTCGCACAAATAAGATCTATACCTCCACAAATTACTGTAAACACTTGCGAGGTACTTGCTTCTACAATAGCTTCTTTATTATTATAATGAGCATATACCGTTTTTTTAGATATCCCAAGTTCTTGTGCAATATCATCCATTGTGATACTCTTAAATCCTTGGTTTAAGAATAACTCTATCGCTGTATGTAAAATTTGTTCTTTCATAAAATAATGACACAAATATACGCAGGAAACTTTAAGCGTTTTTAAAGTTTCCATTTTTTTGAATGTTTTTTAACAAGAAGTGGATATTTAAAGTACGCTTTCGCGAAAGCGTATTGCAATTGCATAAAAAAACCACAAATTAAAAGATTGTGGTTTTCTAAAAGTGTATGGCATTTTATAAAAGTTAGCTCTTTATAAATTTTAAACTTACTCCATCCATAAACTGAATCAAATATAAACCTTCTGAAAGGGCAGAGACATCGATACGATTATCATCTCGGACTATTCTTCCAGAAGCGACTGTGTTACCAAGTAAATTCATAATCTTATAGGTCATTGAATTTTCGTTTCTACGCCCATCAATAACAATGTATTCTCTAGCAGGATTGGGATAGATTCTTCTCGGACTAATAGCTAACTCCTCAACGCTCAACACATCATCTGCAATTCTGTATATACCACCCTCATCCTCATTATCTTGCAAAGTATAATATAAATAATCTCCATTATGAGCGATAGAAAACAAAGTTTGATTTCCACTAAATGGCAAATCTATATAGCTTACGGTTTCAGTATCTGGGTTTTCAATTGTGGTTCGATATACACTACCTGTCTCATCACTTAAAAAGTAAAGATATTCCCCTACACTTGTAATAGACCAAACTCTAGCCTCAACACTTGTCACAAGTTCAGGTTGCGGAGTATTTAAAGTAAGATCTAACTTAAAAATTTGATATGTAATAGGTTCATTAAAAGAATCTTGTGTACTGTAGTATAAATCAGTACCGGATATATGAGTGTTATATATAGGCAACGCATTTGTAGGATCATACACTACAATAGCAGAATCTTCTGGATTATCACAAGTAACGCTAATAATCTAGGGGGTTGTAGTTAACATATACAACCTATTATTATAATAATCCAAACCAAGAATTTCCAATTCAAAGGAGCCCAAATTTGTAAGTGTAGCTTCTGTATCAGTAATTATAGCCTTTCTAACATTACTCCCAAATTCGTTAAGAAATACCTGAGTAGCGTCATCATTAACAGCCATACGCAACGAAATCTCACTTGCCGTTCCACTAGCGATTACCTCTGTATTAAATGAACTATTGCTTATATCTGTACGGGCAATCTCGTGATCAAGACCTCCTCTGTATAAAAAGTCACCTCGTATCTCAAGCTCACCAAAATTTGACCCATCTGAAGGCACTATAAGCTCTTGAGATTGCGCTTGTACTCTTATCAAAAGAACAAACAGGAATATTATTTTCAAGTTACTCGTTTTCATATCGTAATTGTTTTAAACTATTCACAAGGCCCATCACAAGGCGTTGCATTATTATAATCTTCTTGTGTGATTGTAAAGACAAAATTATTATCCTGAACCTCATTGTAATTACCTTGCTTATATATATTGCGACTAGATGGCTCTGAAAAAACATTTACTCCATCTACGGTAATTCTCGAATATTCTATTTCTCTCTCGTTATTAAATATTAGTTTAGCCAAAGTAGTGGGGTATACTTGATTTGGCAAATCACTATTAGGATCTGTAATCAAAGATTCATTTCTAGTTTGCGTAGTTCCCAAATCTAAAAAATTTCCATTTACAATCTCTACAGATTCAACAAATTCACCACTAACTTGACCCCTAAAAATTATTTCTACGTCTAATCCACTTTCATTTGCCACAGCATATGTTATTCCACTTAACTCCTCATCCACAACACAACTACATAAAAATAATGCTACACAAAAAAACAATATCAAATTTTTCATCTTACCAATTTCCAAAAAGTTCATTTAAGTTATTTCTTGTAGGATTACCCGGATTTTGTTCAAATAGACGATCTCTCCACTCATTCCAACTACGTGATCCATCTAGAGCATTTTCTAATTGTTCTATAGTAAAACCATTGACATTATCTATGGGGTTATTTACATCATTCAAATGTTGATTAAGAGGTGCCAATCCATAGTTTCCTTCTAACATATCGAATCCCGCGGCAGTATAATGAATATCTGCCAAAATATCTTGCGCTTGCAAATTACCTCTATATTCATACATTGCATCTCCATATAGATCTCTATATCGTATAATAGTAAATAATGTCTCTACAGTAGTTGCCCAAGTTTCCATCAATCTCCGATTATTATTTGCTGTAGGACCTAAAGGTCTATTACAACCATCTTCTGCTGGCCAAATAGGAAAGGTAAAGCACACACTTGTGTACGCATCTCCTACAACATCTGTATAACTTCCATTATCTAATGTTTGATGCGCTGCATGAGCTAGTTCGTGTATAGTTGTTCCATAAACTCTATCACTAGCACTATCCCACTCTTTTATAAGGATTTGTGCTGCAATACCTACTGAAGCCGTTGCTGCAAAAGGTATATTAGACGATTGTCCATTTATTTCCATTGCCGCAATAGTTCTATGCTCGTGCGCATTTGAGGGTCTAGATATATCAAACTGATTTTGATAAAAATAATAGTGGGCTGCAGCGTGAATTAAAGCGTGATATTTATCATCTCCGTCAAATATGTCTTTAAACCAAGGCGCATCATTTTTTGAAGGACCTCTCAATTCTGCCTGAAAAACGAGTCCATTTCTAATACTATAGTTAAATCTCTCCCATTGTATTACATACCTCGCCGAACCTCTCACTGTACCCGTCGTAAATGTTCCATCTGCTTCTACTATACCACTATCTACAGTAAATAATTGACGCATTAACACTTGAGCTCCAACTAAGGGGACATAACTTCCAGTAATTGGATTTTGCGGCACACAAATTTCACCATAAATATACTCTGGACAATCTGTAAAGGTTCCGTCATTATCTGTGCAGCCACTATAATCAACACCTATTTGCCCTTCAAAACAAAAATCATCCACAGGGGTTGATCCCGCTAATTCATCCCAAACTCTAATACGTCCAGAAGGCCTCCATCTTCGCCCAAAAATCCAAATCCTTTGACCAGTACCTTCTTCAATTAAAATACCATCTTCAATTTTATCTACGTTATTAGTAAGCGAATAAGCCTCATACAGTAAATGATGAAACACATCTTCTTCATTACTAATAATAGATTCTTTTGTAGGTAATTGTTCTTCTTCGGGATAAAAAAACATATCTTTTTCAGGGATGTACAACTCTCCCAAGACCAAATAATCAATACTAGGCAAAGTTTGATTTATGCTTACAGTCGAATAGTATTTAGGAAAATTCCCTGCTAAAGGCTCCAAACGGTTTTCAAAAAAAGAATCTGGAAAATCATAATCTAATGGATAATCTGTAACTGTTAGACCCTCTGTTCTTTTCAATAAAAGTATCTCTTCTTCCGAAGTTGGAGAGAATTCAATATAGTGATGGGTCGTTGTTATATTTACTTCATCCAAAATTGAAAATTCACTTGATCGTTGAGATTCGTAATCATTATTCTTAATGGAATATTCTCCTCTGGCAACTTTTGCTTTTATGGTATCCATAGCTTTTTGCATATTCTTCACCGTATAAGGGTTCTCAATTTGAACACCTTCTTCATAAATATCTATTATCACTGGAGAAATATCCTCCTCTTCTAAAAATTCGTCATTAATACAACTAGAAATATTATAAGTAACTATCAATAAAAAATCAACTTTAACTGATTTCTTGATATTTTTAGAGTCCTCCATTTTTTCTTCGAATACATAATTTTTAAATTTAAGTGTTATTTTAATGTGAGTTTGATATAACACTTACTGTATATTAATTAGTTATAAAATAAATCAACTTACAAGCTTACTTTGATTATAAAAAATGAGTTTTAATTAACTAAAAACGTAAAAATCTGACTTACATTTCAATAAACAACAAGTAACAAAGACATAAAACATCTAATAATCAAATAATTATTTTGTTTTCTTATATCGAACTCACGTTAGTTTAAATTAAAGTGTAGAAATTAAATGATTCTTACCTAACTGGTGTTACGCAATCAGAGAAGTGTTTTTTCTCATTTTAACAAAAAACTGTTGATAAGTTCCTTTTTCTTAAAAAAAATAGCTTTTTTAATCGTTTTAGCTATTAAATATGTCAACTGTTATCTAATCGATTAATAA
>CALKZS010000157.1 GCA_938002835.1 uncultured Dokdonia sp.
AGATATTTGTTATAGCCTCCTTTACAATGAGATAAAGGTGTTGTCTTGTAAGACCTTCTATTTCTTCTTCATTACTAGGATTCGTATGCTTGAGGTTGTAGGTTAACTCTTTGGCCCCGAGATGCTCTACGGCAAACTCATTAATACGATCAATAAGACTTTGCCAGTTGTCTTTACGTGCATCCATTACCCATACCGCATCGCGCATTTTGAGCATAGCATTACGACTTAGTTCACTTACACGCTCTAGTTTTGGTTTAATATCTTCAGGGGCATTTTTACCTAGAATCTCGCTTTGCATAGAGAGCCCAGTAAGTAATGATCCTACATCATCGTGCAGATCTGCAGAGATTTTAGTGCGTAGTTTCTCTACAGCTTTTTGCTTTTCTATCTTGCGTTTATAGCGATTACGGACAAAGAATACTATAAACAATAACACCGCTATAATACCACCTGTCAAAAACCACTGATTTCTAATTTTTGATTGAGCTTCAAGTACCTGTAGATTACTTTCTTGTTCTTTTATTTTAGAGTCCTTTTTTTCTGTTTCGTAAAGGGTTTGATAGTAGGCGAGTGATCTGGTTTTTTGTGCACTAGTTATAGAATCTTTAATAGCAGTGTGAATTCTATAGTTTTTAAATGCTTTTTTTTCATTACCTAGTTCTTGATAGACTTGACTTAAGAAGAGCGCAGCCTTTTCTGTTTCTTCAAAAGCTTTTCTGTCTGTGTTTATAGCTAAGGATTGTTCTCCATAATCTCTCGCTTGAGTTAGTTTGCCTGTTTTTTGTGCTATATGTTTTACGGCATCTACGTAGTATATTCTATTACGCAGGTTTAACTCTGGAGACATCAATTCTTGCTTTTGATCAATAAGGTTCAATACTTCTTTAGCTTTAGAAATACTGTCATTTTCTGCATAGGCTATGGATAAGGCAGATAAAAATCTAAACTTATTGAATAAGTCATATTTTGACTTATCAGAGTTAGTAGTTGCTATTTTGAGAAGACGTATACGTTCTGTCTGATCTCCTTTGCGATCTGCCTCAACAGCTGCAAAAAAATTAAAAACAGCAACTCTTCTATAGTCTTTAATAAGTTCTGATAGCTGTATACTTTCTTTTATTTCTTTCTCAGCTTCTCCAAAAAAACCACTCTGTACATACAGAAGCGTAATATTCTTTTTTACATATATGAGTTTAGAAGTATCCTTTAATGCTCTAAAAGCAATAGCGGCCTCTTGCAAATTTTGGGAGGCTTCTGTAAAATCTCCTTGTTTTGCATAGGCTTCACCTAGGCATACTTTTGCATCTGCTAATAGGTAATCATCTTGTGCTTCTTGAGCATATTTTGCAGTAGTATTATAGTAATAAAATGAAGAATCTATGTTGCCCGATATAAAATGACTAAAACCGTGTTCTATATATATTTTGGCTTTTAATTTTTTAGAATTTATACGTTTTAAATTTGAAGAATACTGGTTGTACACTTCCAACCCTTTTCCTGGGACTCCATCTACATTTGTTTTTCTATATATATAATTTGATAACCCTAGTGCAAAGAGGTCTAGCGAGTCTAGCTTTAAGGCAAGATCTAGCGTCTCACGGGCTACGGGATCGTAATCGTATGTATCTATTCTTAAGATGACCTTTGAGAGAGAGTCTAGTAAAGCAAGCTTTTCTCCTTTACTCGAGATGGAGATTTTTGTTGTGAGAGATGCTACAGTCTTATTAACATCTTTGTTTTGCCCATACAGTAGGGCAGGGAAGTAGCAAAAAAAGAACAAGTAATGTAGTTTTTTCATTTATCCCTTTTTTTATTTTCTAGGAGTAAGTGTAGACGATAGCTGTATCACCGTGTAACTAGTGTATAACAATGCGTTAGAAAAATAGCGATAAACGTCACCTAATTAATTTGTAGTAGATTATAAATATACCAGATACTTAAAAAAAGTATCTGGTATATTGTTATGTAGAAATGATTTTTATAACCCGTAATATGCAATTACGTCATCATAATTGTTAGTATCTACTCCTGCTGCTTCTAGCTCTGCAAGTACACTTTCTTTTGTAAAGGCAGATGATCTACCCGTAGTGCTAGTAGACTCTATGATAATCACTTTAAGTTCTAAAAGATTACCTGCGACAAGATTATGTGGAGTACCATCTAACGTATAATATTCAGTAAATAAATTATTATTAAATACATCTCCAGGTAATATTTCAGTAAGAAAATTGTATCTAATAAACGTACCGTTTTCTATTACTATCCCTGGAACTTGAGTAGAACTAATAATATTGTTAAGGCTATTAGTCTGTGTTACATATAGTAAGAATACATCATTCTCTATAACATCTTGAGTGATTTCCGATACAGTTATTGCATCATTATTCCCCGAAAAACCACTAATGTCAAAAATAAAAGTACTCACATTAGCATTTCCATCATCTCCGTCTTCTCCGTCTGTTCCATCTTGACCATCTGCTCCATCTTGACCATCTTGACCATCTGCTCCAGTTAACCCTGTAGCTCCATCTTGTCCATCAAGTCCATCTGCTCCATCCTCTGCAGAACAAGCTGTAAATATTACAGACATTACTAAAAGAGCGTAGGTAAAAAGTTTAATCGTTTTCATTTTTAATTGTTTTATGTTAATTATTGATTTTACATACTTTATTGTTAATAACTGGTGTAAATGTAGTATGAGATGTAGGCTGTATCAACCACATAAAGATGTGGCTCTAAAAAGTTAAAAACACTTTTTTTTAAGATGGTGGTTATTGTAAGCTAAATGTATTTTTTGAGATAGATAATAGGTAGAGATCGCTTTCGCGAAAGCATAAAGAAAATGAATTTACATAATATCTATATATAGAGTATCATATAAAAAAAGGCCACTTCAAATGAAGTGACCTTAATTAAAAAACAAACTTAAATTATCATTTCTTAATAATCTTATATGTACTTGTAGTTTGCCCAGAAGTAGCGTTCATTAAATAGATGCCAGAAGGAAGATTTCCTACAGAAAGCTGTGTGTTTGTCGCATTTATTTTTTGTTCTATCACTTTTTGTCCTGTGATGTTATACAAAGTGATTTGATCTATAGATTGATTTGCACTTACATTTAAAACATCTTCTACAGGGTTAGGGAAGAAAGAAAACCCTTCTATTGTATTTTCTTCTGTGCTTAAAACCGTATCACTGTCTATGGTAACAGAACCAACAGCATTAGATAGAACAAGGACATAATAGGTTTGCCCTGCTACGGCTTCAATACTTTGTTCCTGTTCAAAAGCACAAAGATTTGTTCCTGAAGATTCAAAGGTTAAGTTATCTACTGTCGCATTTTCATCTGCAGCGCTATAAAAAAGAACAGCACTGTCTGGATCAGTAGAGGTAATGGAAGCTGTTACCATTCCATCTGCAAAGGCTGTAAATTTATACCATACTGAGATAAAACTAGCATTAGCATCACAACCATTGGTGTTACTCAATTGCTCTCCCATTGCATCTGGAAAATTAATATCACTATCTGTATAAGGGAATCCTATCTCATCTACATCTATAGCATTTTCTATAAGATCGTTAGGTGGTGGCATACTAAGGTCTATAGTGACCGTATTAACAACACTAGATGAAGCAAGAACATAATAGGTTTGCCCTGCTACTGCTTCTATATATTTTTCCTGTTCAAAACCACAAGAATTTGTTCCTGAATTTACAAAGGTTAAGTTATCTACTGTTGCATTCTCATCTGCAGCGCTATAAAAAATAATAAAGCTGTTTGTGTTGGTAGGGTTAATTGAAGCTGTTGCCATTCCATCTGCGGTGGCTGTAAATTTATACCATACTGATATAAAGTTAGCAGCGGCATCACAACCATTGGTGTTACTAAGTTCCTCTCCCATTGCAGCTGGAAAATTAATATCACTATCTGTATACGGGAATCCTAACTCATCTACATCTATAGCATTTTCTATAAGATCGTTTACTGGAGGATTTGAGGCCTCTTGGGCACAAAAAAATATTCCAGCATTTACTAGCTGTCCAGTATCTTCACTAGCATCATCACATATTTTAATCATCCAATCGCCAGTAATACTTTCTCCAAAAAATGTAGCGTCAAAGCGACCTCCTTGTGGAGCAAAGAAAGCTTCACCATAGGGAGCAGTTGCCTCAGTAATGTCTGCTGCATCATCTGCAAATTGTGTCCCTACATATCCATTATTTACGCCACCACCTTGATCTGCTACTATAAGTAATTCTGTACCTGCAGGAGAGATTAAAGATAATTCTAGATCTCCCGTAAAAGTATGCTCTATATCAAAAAATATGGACACAAGTGTTGCGTCTTCACCTAAAACTCCTGTACTAGTAACTGTTATTGGAACAAGGTTAGGAGCATTAACGCAATCTGCTGTAGAGGTACTTCCTGGGTCTATCTCAATGTTAAACGGAAAAGAACCTTCAGGAAAAAACACTTCAGAAGTACAAGTGTCATTACAAGTACCGTAGCTTAGATTATTTAAGTAATATCCAGTACCATCCTCATTTTCAAGTTCTATTCGTCCGATAGGAATCGTAGAAACAATTCCAAAAAATGAAGTGTCTGGTCCTGATATGTTAACATCAAGGGTATCATATAAAAAGCCACCACGGTCATATAATCGAATAACACCTGCTGCCTCAGAAAGATTAAATAGCTGTAGACCTACACGTGTTATGTTTGTTCTTCTAAAATTTATCCTTGTATAGTCTACAACTTCATTAGGTCCAAGGACTGGTTGATTATTTCCAAAAGTATTAGCAGGGTAATAACCAATAGGATTACTAATTTCAGCTATAAGATCAAATCCTTCTTGAATTTCTCCTTCTGGGTAACAATTATTTCCATCACTAGAGATTACTCCATCACATAATGTAATGATTGTAGGACCACCCATAAAATCTTCTGTAGTGAGTGTACCAGCATTACAGTTATTAAGCCAGGTTGTTTGGTCTGTAAATCCAGTTGCCTCTTGAGCTTTTACAACAAAACTTAGTAGTACAAGTGCTACTAATAAAGTAATTTTTTTCATAATTATAAATATTTGATTATTAAGGTCAAAACTAGAGTAATCATAAAGAGGTGTCAACCACATAAAGATGTGGTTCTATAAAAAAGCAACCACATCGTTAGATGTTATGATGGTTAAGAAGGGATGTATTATATCATACTAGCGTATAGATCGCTTTTGCGAAATCGAGCTTGTGAGATTCATAATCATTGAGAGAGTGAAGCGATAAAGCGTAAATAAAATAGTGAATTCAGATACTAACTAAAGTGAGTTCGATATAAGAAAACAAGATAATTATTTGATTATTAGGTGCTTTGTTACTTGTTGTTTATTGAAATGTAAGTCAGATTTTTATGTTTTTAGTTAATTAAAACTCATTTTTTATAATCAAAGTAAGCTTGTAAGTTGATTTATTTTATAACTAACTGACGTACAGTAAGTTTTATATCGAACTCACGTTAACTATGTATAGCATATGACACATAAAAAAGATCACTTCAAGTGAAATGACCTTTTAATTTACATATGAATTGTTATCCTGTACTAGGATATCTTTTGTATGTCGATATTACTCCTGCACAAGTACCCATTGTCCTTTTGCAATAAGAGGTTCTGCTTGTTTGTATTTTACAACTTTGCTTTCTCCACTCATCACATTTTTAATAGTGACACGATCATTACGACCTATTTTAGGCTGTTGTCTCACAATGGTTTCTGTCACCTGGCGTTGTTGAGGTTGTGTGTTTCCAGCAGCGCGGCTTTGTGCTGCGCGCTCATCCATATTAGGGATTTCTTCTTTTTGAGTTTGTGTTTGCTCGCGACGCTCACGCATTTGTGAGGCATCAGACACTTGTTGCTGGTTACCTTGAGGGATCTCTCCTTTAAATAAGAACGAAATCACTTCTTTGTTTACCTTATCAATCATTACTTTAAAAAGCTCAAAAGCTTCAAATTTATAGATTAACAAAGGATCTTTTTGCTCGTGTACGGCTAGACGTACACTTTGCTTTAACTCATCCATTTTACGCAAGTGATTTTTCCAAGCATCATCTATAATAGCTAGGGTGATATTTTTTTCAAAATCTGTTACAAGTTGTTTTCCGTCAGATTCATAAGCATCTTTAAGATTTGTTACTACGCGTAACTCTTTAGTACCATCTGTAAATGGTACAACAATACGTTCAAATTTTGAGCTAGGATCTTCATATACTCTTTTAATGATTGGGAAAGCAAGATCTGCATTCTTAGTCATTTTATCTTTATAATGCTCAAAAGCAGCTTTGTATATAATATCTGTAAGTTCTTTAATTGATTTACTTCCAAAATCTACTTCACTTACAGGGCTAGGCATTGAGAAATAGCGTATTAACTCAAACTCAAAGTTTTTATAATCTTGCGCTTGCTTGTTTGTTTCTGCAATGACTTCTGAGGTATCATAAATCATATTTGCAAGATCTACTCTAAGACGCTCTCCATAAAGTGCGTGACGACGGCGTTTATAAACGACCTCACGTTGCATATTCATCACGTCATCATACTCAAGAAGATTTTTACGAACCCCAAAGTTATTTTCTTCTACTTTTTTCTGTGCGCGCTCGATAGATTTTGAAATCATACCGTGCTGTATCACTTCTCCTTCTTTAAGTCCCATTCTGTCCATCATCTTTGCGATGCGCTCAGAACCAAATAGTCGCATTAAGTTATCTTCTAATGAAACATAAAATTGAGAACTCCCAGGATCTCCTTGACGTCCAGAACGACCACGTAACTGTCTATCTACACGACGAGAGTCGTGACGCTCTGTACCTATAATGGCAAGACCTCCAGCTTTTTTTACTTTGTCTGATAATTTAATATCGGTACCACGACCCGCCATATTTGTTGCAATAGTAACCACTCCGGCATTTCCAGCTTCGGCAACAATATCTGCCTCTTTCTTGTGTAGTTTTGCATTGAGGACATTATGAGGTATTTTACGTAGTGAGAGCATTCTTCCTAATAGTTCAGAAATCTCTACAGAGGTGGTACCTATAAGTACAGGTCTACCTGCTTTAGAGAGTTCTGTTACTTCATCTATAACAGCATTGTATTTCTCACGTTTTGTTTTATAAACAAGATCATCTCTGTCTTTTCTTGCAATAGGACGATTGGTAGGGATTTCTACCACATCAAGTTTATATATTTCCCAAAGTTCTCCTGCCTCTGTAATTGCTGTACCTGTCATACCAGAAAGCTTGCGGTACATTCTAAAGTAGTTTTGTAATGTTACTGTAGCATAGGTTTGTGTAGCATCTTCAATTTTTACATTTTCCTTTGCTTCTATAGCTTGGTGTAAACCGTCACTATAACGACGACCATCCATAATACGACCTGTTTGCTCGTCTACAATCATCACCTTATTTTCCATCACAACATATTCTGTATCTTTTTCAAAAAGCGTATAAGCTTTCAGTAATTGATTCATTGTGTGTATGCGTTCAGACTTTATTCCAAACTCCCTAAAGAGTTCTTCTTTCTCTACAGCTTCTTCTTCTGGAGAAAGCCCTTTTGCTTCTATTTTTGCAATTTCCATACCTATTTCTGGCATTACAAAGAAGTCTGGATTTTCTTTTCCAGAAAGAGTTTCTATCCCTTTATCTGTAAGATCTATCTGGTTGTTTTTTTCGTCAATCGTAAAGTAAAGTGCCTCATCTATTTGATGCATCTCACGATTATTATCTTGCATATAGAAGTTTTCTGTCTTCTGTAATAACTGGCGTATACCTTCTTCACTAAGGTATTTGATAAGTGATTTATTTTTAGGAAGACCGCGATATACACGTAGAAGCTCTTTTGCTCCTTCTTTTGTGTCTCCAGCACCTATCATTTTTTTTGCTTCGGTAAGTGTTTTTACAAGTTCTTGACGTTGTATATTTACAAGCTTTTCTATTTGTGGCTTTAGTAGTTCAAACTCGTGTACATCTCCTTTAGGAACTGCTCCAGAAATAATAAGAGGTGTACGTGCATCATCTACCAGTACAGAATCTACCTCATCTACAATGGCATAATTATGCGGGCGTTGTACAAGATCTTCTGGTTTATGAGCCATATTATCACGTAGGTAGTCAAAACCAAATTCATTATTGGTACCATACGTAATATCTGCCTTATATGCCTCACGACGTGATGCACTATTAGGTCTGTGATAATCAATACAATCTATAGTAAATCCGTGAAATTGGAATATAGGTGCCATCCAAGCGCTATCACGCTTTGCTAAGTAATCATTTACTGTGACAAGATGCACTCCATTACCCGTAAGTGCGTTTAAGTATACAGGTAAGGTAGCGACAAGAGTTTTTCCTTCACCTGTTTGCATCTCTGCAATTTTACCTTGGTGCATAGCTACACCACCTATGAGTTGTACGTCATAGTGTATCATATCCCAAGTGACTTGTTTTCCAGCAGCATCCCAGCTATTTGCCCATATTGCTTTATCACCTTCAAGGGTTACATAGTCTTTCTCACCACTTAATAAACGATCATATTCTGATGCGATTACTTCAAGTGTAGTGTTATTAGTAAAACGTTTTGCAGTTTCTTTTACAACAGCAAATGCTTCTGGAAGAATATCACTGAGTGTTTTTTCTGTAATCTCATAAGCTTCGTCCTTAAGCTTATCAATCTCGGCATACACATCTTCACGATCATCAATATCTTCTGTAGCTTCTGCCTTTATCTTAAGTTCTTCTATTCTGGCCGTGTTGTCTTTAAGATCTGAAGCAATAAGTTCTTTAAATGTAACAGTCTTAGCTCGAAGTTCATCTAATGATAATTGGGCTATAGCAGCCTCGTGTGTTTTAATTTTTTCAACAATAGGCATAATGTTGCCTACATCTTGCTTAGACTTATCGCCTACAAAAATTTTTAATACACTATCTAAAAATCCCATAATATGGTTATTGTTTGTATGTTTTCTTAACTCGTAAATTTAATCAAAAAAAAAGCCTCCTAGAGAGACTTTTTATGTTTTTAACGGGTATATATTTAATATTCGTCTTCGTTCCAGAGGTAATCCTCGTCTGAGGGATAATCTGGCCAAATCTCTTCTATAGAGTCATAAGAATCTCCTTCATCTTCTATTGCTTGTAGATTTTCTACAACTTCAAGAGGAGCTCCTGTTCTAATAGCATAATCGATTAACTCATCTTTAGTTGCTGGCCAAGGCGCATCACTTAAATAAGAAGCTAGTTCTAATGTCCAGTACATAGCATTAATGTTTTTTTAATTTGTGCAAAAATATATTTTTAAAGCAGAAATGCAAATGAATTATCAATTATTTCAAAATAAATATAAGAACGTTGTTTAAAGAAGGATGATTTTTTAGTTCAAAACGATCACTTCTTGTTACACAAGACGTATTTATCTAGTCCAATTTTTCAGGTATCCATTTTACCTCTTCTGCGTGTAAGTCTTTGGACAACTTTCGTGCCAGTACAAAGAGATAGTCAGAAAGGCGGTTTAGGTATTTAAGCGTGTGTACATCAAAAGGTTCTAGGTCGTAAAGTGCTGCTGCTAGACGCTCTGCACGCCGGCAAACAGTACGAGCTATGTGACAATATGACACAGTAGTATGTCCGCCAGGTAATACAAAATGAGTCATAGGCGGTAAGGAAACATCCATTTTGTCCATTTGGTCTTCTAGTAATTTGATATCTTCTTCATCTATCTTTGGGATATTAAGACGTTCCTTTCCGTTTTTTAAGGTCATTTTTTCTGGATCTGTAGCTAGTACAGCTCCTACTGTAAATAATTTATTCTGGATATGAATGAGAATCTCTTTACTATGCACATCAATCTCTTGATCACGTATAAGACCTATATATGAGTTAAGTTCATCTACAGTCCCATAACTATCTATACGTATGTGGTGTTTAGGGACTCTGGTTCCTCCAAAAAGTGCTGTGGTTCCTTTATCTCCTGTTTTTGTATATACTTTCATAGGTAATGATATGGGTGACTTAATTGTATAATAAATCTTAGATGAGATTATTTTTGTTGCGCTTTCGCGAAAGCGTATTACTTCCTTTTCTTAGTGTTTTCTTTAAGTCTTTCGCCAAATTTTTTTCTACGTCTTTGGCGTTGTTTATTGCTGTTTTTCTTAGTGTTTGCAAAAACCAAAAGGAAGACAACTATCAATCCTACAAAAAGTAGAATGAGTTGGGAGCTTGAAGAAAGATTATTAAAAAAATTCATAATACTGTATTGTTATGTAAAGATATATCCTAAAATGATTTATAAAACCTATCTATGAGATAATTATTGTGATCTTCTTCCTTACCATAAATTAAGGGTAAGCCATTACTTTTTAATTTTTTGTAATATATAATAGCTTTCTCCATACTCATTACTTTGAGCTTCTGAGATGATATAATTATTACTAATTTCTTCGGCACCAGAAACATCCCAGTCATCTAATTGGTCAAACCAATTATCAGAAGTAATATGTGCATTGTCAAGATCTACTCCTTGTAGATCTGCATCTTGAAAATTTGCGTTATCTAAGAAAGCACCATTTAAAGATGCATTTGTAAGTATGGCTCTTTGTAGTTGTGCTCCTCTTAAATCTGCATTTATAAGTTGGGCACTATTTAATCTAGCATCTTTAAGGTTTGTGTGCTGTAAATTTGCATTTTTTAAGTTTGATTTCCACAGGTCTGCTCCTTCTAGATCTGCATTGGGCATATCTATACTTGCTAGGTTTACTTCAAAGAGATTTGCATTTTTAAGATATACATTACTAAAAGAGGCTTTAAAAATATCTTTCATACTATTCTCACTAATACCACTATGAATAAGTGCTAACAAAAATTGTCCTTTTTCTGGACTTAATGGACTAGTGAGTTCGTCATTTTCTAAAAAGCGATATGGTCTAAAGCCATACATAAGTGATCGAACTCTTGCAATGAGTGGTTTTGATAGGTTGGTAGAACTCACACGTTCTCGTTGTACTTGATCTAGTACATTATCCATCAAGAAGACTAGGTTATTGCGTCTGCTAGCTTCTTCTAAGTATACTTGTTGTTGTAGCTTGTTATTTTGCTGGAATAAGATACCTGTTTGTATCAATATTAAAAATGTGGGAATGATTGCAAATAAGATAGTAAAGAACCCTATTCTAGTTATTCTTTTCACCAGACTTGCAGATAGTTGTGCAAAAGCAGATTTTGTAACTAGGGGTAGCTCTCCATATACTTGGTCAAAACTTTTTTGTAAGTCTGCACCAGCCCATAATCTAACACCTTTTATGGTGGTATTAAAAACAGCTCTCTTTTTGGACTTAGCATCTTGTGATAACTCTTGAAGCTTTGTTTTTAAAGCATCATTTTCCTTAACTAGTTCTTGGTTTTGTTCAGCAATTTTTGAAAGCTTATCGTCTGTAACGCTCATAAGAGTATTTTTGACTAAAATAATACTCTTTATACAATAGTAAAATGAAATCTAATTGAAGTTATGAAGAATTTTTATTTGTTTCTCACATCACTTTCTATCACACCGTCTCTAAGACGTATCACTCTATGTGCGTGTTCTGCAATATCTTCTTCGTGAGTCACTAGAATTACGGTATTTCCAGCGGCGTGTATCTCATCAAAGAGTGCCATTATCTCTATAGAAGTTTTAGAGTCTAAGTTCCCTGTAGGTTCATCTGCAAGTATGATCGAGGGTTTATTAACAAGTGCACGTCCTACAGCCACACGTTGTCGTTGTCCCCCAGAAAGTTGGTTGGGTTTGTGGTCCATACGATCTGCAAGTCCTACATCAGTGAGCACTTCTTCGGCACGTTTATGCCTTGCAGATTTTGACGCTCCAGCATATACCATAGGCAATGCAACATTATCTAAAGCGGTAGTTCTAGGTAATAAGTTAAAAGTTTGGAAGACAAAACCTATCTCTGTATTTCTAACCTCTGCAAGCTCATCATCTGTCATTTGACTTACATCTCGTCCATTAAGAACATAAGACCCTGCTGTAGGAGTGTCAAGACAGCCTAAGAGGTTCATTAATGTAGATTTTCCAGAACCAGAAGGCCCCATAAATGCTACATATTCTCCTTTGTCTATATCAAGGTCGATGCCTTTTAAAACGTGTACAATTTCTTGCCCTAATGGGAAATCACGTATAATGTTTCTAATCTCGATAAGGTTGCCCATACAGTCTATTAATTTGTTATAAGAAGAAAAGATACTCCTTTTGTTACAGTCTATAAAGAATTTATTTTTGATAGATTTTAAAAAGGATCTTTTAATTGATTTCCTCGAGGGTGAAATTGTTGCATTGCCGCCGCTAGATCTTCACGGTCAAGGTGCATATAAATCTCTGTGGTCGTGATGCTTTCGTGACCTAGCATTTGTTGTATGCTACGTAAATCTGCTCCGTTTTGTAATAAATGCGTCGCAAAACTATGTCTAAACGTATGGGGACTAATATTTTTTGAAATATTTGCTTTTATGGTAAGGTCTTTTATGATGGTAAATATCATTGCTCTTGTAAGACCTCTTCCTCTTCTGTTTAAAAATAAAATATCTACAGATTCTGGTTGTATAGGAATATGTGTTCGTATCTCTGTTCTATATATTTCTATATACTTTTGGGTATGTGTACTTATTGGTACAAAACGTTGTTTATCTCCTTTACCTATAACGTTAATAAATCCTTCTTCAAAATAAAGATCTGAGAGTTTTAAGGTAATTAATTCTGACACACGTAATCCACAAGAGTATAAAGTTTCTAGCATTGCACGATTGCGTTCTCCTAGTGGAGATGAAAGGTCTATTGCAGCGATAAGGCTGTCTATTTCTTCAGTAGATAAGGTGTCTGGGAGTTTTCTTCCAGTTTTAGGAGACTCAATAAGATCTAGCGGATTGTCTTTTCTGTAATCTTCAAAAATGAGGTAGTTAAAAAAACCTTTTAATCCAGAGATAATTCTAGCTTGCGATCTGGGTTGTACTTCTTTTGCAATAGTATATACGAATTCTTTTACATCTTCTTTTGTAATTGAAAGTGGAGTAGGAGGTATATCATATGCATTTAGATAAAGCGTTAGTTTTTTTAAATCTCTTTGGTAACTAATGATGGTGTTTTCAGATAACCCACGTTCTATACGTAGGTAACTTTTATAGTCTTTTATGGCGGTATCCCATTTCACGAAAGTGAAAATACAATTATTAATGAAAACTCATTGTTTAGAATTGATATTTAAGATTTCATATAAAACCGTATTTTTATAGTCTATTAAGTAGTAATACAATGTCGATATGAAAATCCTTATAATTAATGGCCCTAATCTCAATATGTTAGGGAAGCGTGAGCCAGAAGTTTATGGCAGTCAGCCTTTTGAAGATTACTTTACTACGTTGCAATTTAAGTTTAAGGCTACAGAACTCAGTTATTTTCAAAGTAATATAGAAGGAGAATTAATCTCTAAACTTCACGTAGCAAATGACTCTTTTGATGCAATTATACTTAATGCCGCAGCATATACGCATACTTCTGTAGGTCTAGGAGATGCAATTGCTTCTATAGAAAAACCTGTAATTGAAGTGCATATTTCTAATACATTTGCGAGAGAAGCATACAGGCATCACTCTTATTTATCTAAATATTGTAAAGGAGTGATTGTAGGTTTTGGACTAAAAAGTTATGATCTAGCGATTGAGAGTTTTTTAATGAAATAGTACGTTTGTTTTAAACCTAAAAAGCCTGCATTTTTTAATTAAAAAACGCAGGCTTTTTAGATGTTATGTTTTTTTAGATGATGTCTCTTACTTCCTTTTTTATATATTCTAAACCCACTTCGCTAGGTGCGGGGGTATCCATTAGATCACGTAAAAGTGTTTCTTGTAGTTGATCACTGGTTGCGATTTTAGAACTCATATTGGTCTTTCTTATAATAGCGGCTGTGGCGCTTTTTGAGGTTCTAATGACATTCCAACATTCTTGCGTCACATAGATTTGCTGTGCAAGATTGTGACTAAACTCTTCTTCAATGGTTCTCAATAAGAGAGCTTCATAATCGGCTGGATTTTCATTATAAGGTTTTACACGAGTTACTAGTTTTGCTGGAGAAATACGTTCTAGAAATAGTGTGAGCCTTTCATAAGCTTGTAAACGTTGTGGTAATGCATTTGCTTGATTGTCTTTATGTAATAAAAAGCGACGTCTGCCTTCTTGTTCTTTAGTAAATTGATTAAAAAAATAATATGCTAAAAGTCCAACAACAATAGCGGGAAGTAGGTTAAAGCCTAGGTTAATAAGATCTTGAGACATTGTGTGTATGTTTTGTTTGTTTTGTTTTTGTAACAAACATAATTAGTTTTTAATATACAGCCAAATAGAGTTATGAGATAAAATAAGCTAAAAAATATTAGTTACCTTTATACAAAAAAGGGATGATAACAATGCGTCAAATTTGTATAGTAGCTTTTGTGCTAATAATTTTTTCTTGTAAAGAAAAAGAAAAACAAGATGAATCTGTAAAATCTGAATCAGTCGTTTCTACTGTTTCTCAAGAAGAAGTATTTTTAAAAAAATCATTAACACTTTATTCTTCTTTTGATAATGGAGTAGATGCAGATTTTGCTGCTGGTGATAAAAAAATGTATAGTACTCCTAACCGTAAAACGGTTGACTCTATTAGTGTAGGGCTTCATAAAGAAGGAGTTTCTATTCTTGAAGGGAAAGGTCGTTTTGGGAATGCATTAGAATACAAAGACAAAAGTAAAGGATATATCTATTATCAAAGTAAAGGTAATATGTCTTATAATACAGAAAACTGGGAAGGTGCTATTTCTTTCTGGTTGAGTTTAGACCCTGATAAAGATCTAGAGCCAGGTTATTGTGACCCAATACAAATTACAGATTCTGGATATAATGATGCTGGATTTTGGGTAGATTTTACAAAAGAAAACCCAAGAATTTTTCGTTTAGGAGTTATTGGAGATAGAGATAGTTGGAATCCTACTCCAGAAGGGCCTGATAATGAAAACCCTGATTTTATGAGTCAATTAGTAGTAGTAGATGAGCCAGGTTTTAAAAGAGAAGCTTGGACACATATTGTTATTAATTTTATAGGTTTAAATACGGGTGATGGGAAAGCAGCAATCTATGTAAATGGAGAAATGAAAGGGTTACGTAAGGATATTAAAGATCCTTTTACTTGGGAGATTGATAAATCTAACATTTATTTAGGCTTAAGTTATATAGGATTAATGGATGAGGTGTCTATATATAATAAGCATCTTTCTAAAGAGCAGATACTAGCTTTATATGGGCTTGAAAATGGTGTTAAAACATTATTAGAATAGAAATAGTGTCTTATAGATACTTTTTATTCTTCAATAAATAATTTTGTTGAGATATCATATAGATGGTCACTATTTTTATCTGAGATTTTTAGATTTAAAATTACAGTTTGACCAGGTTGAATATTTTCAATTTCAAATAATCTAATAGGTAATGTTATATTGGGTTCTATTACTTTGTCATCTTTGCATCCAGATGTTAATTGTTTTTGCTCTTCTAATATAATATTGCCAGATTCATCTGTATAAGTAAAATCTAGCGCAAAAGTCGCCCTGTCGTCTTTTACACTATATCCATCAATATCTTTAAGGGTTAATAGTAAGGCTTCGTTCTTATGAATAGTATTATCAATGAGTATGGTTTCATTTTTTGATGAGTATAGATATGCTTCTGAATAACTAAGACCTTTCTTTTTTATAGTAAGATGTGGGTTTGGATTAGGACTCACTTTAAAATCCATCTTCATTTGTAGTTTGTTGTCACTTTTAGTGTCACGAACTGTACAAAGCAATGTGTATTCTTTTCCTGTGTATATACCTTCGGTTAATAATAGAGGATAATAGGGAAGAATGGGAAGTTTGAGTAATGTGCCATACATACCTATTACTTCTTGATCTAACCCGTATAGATTTGTTCTATGTCTAATAGTATCTCCTTTTTTTGAAAGTAGCGTTATATCTATATTTGGGTAATATTTATTTTCAACTTTAGTGAATCCATCTAAGTCTTCAAAATCAATAAGGAGTTGTTCTCCATATTTAAAAATTCCATCAAAGGAACCTCTACTCTTTGCAGAAACACAAATAGCACTAGCATCAAGACCGTTTTTAGTGAGTAGTATCTTATTTGGAATGAGCTCTGTCTCTTGAGCAAACAGCATATTGATAGATACAAATAGTAAGCTTAGAATTAGTAAAGTAGAACGCGATATCATTTATTTTTTTTTAAGTCGATCATATTATACATACAACCTATACTATCAATAGGTGTATTACCAACATATTTTGTAGCATTTTTTATTAGGAGCATTTTTCTTTCAAATTTTATTTCATTTTCCCCTTTAATATTGGTTTTAAGGAATATGTTATTGTCTTTTTTATACAACTCGAAGTCATATATGTGTTGATGTCGTCGGTTAAGTTTAAAATGCCTGAAAGATAAGTAATGTGTATTATCGTAGGTGATTAAAAAATCATTTTCGCCATAATCATTAATTATTTGATTTTTGTTTTGGCCATCATAAATTAATAGGTATTTATTTCTATTTGTGAATAGATCTATATCACTCGATCTGTTTATGGTATTAACACTAATCCCAAATTCAATTTTTACTTTGTCATTAGTTAATTCATTATGTGTAGTAACACTAACTTCATTTGCATTCCATAACAGTAAGAAATCGTTATTAAGCTTTAAGAATCCAAAGACTCCAAGCGTTAATAATAATATTATTAGAATGAGTTTTTTAATCAACATTTATTTTTTGAAATGATAGAAAAGTATTCAATTTTTTTCTAGATATTCAATAGGATTTAAATAAAACATTTTCTTCCATCCTTGTTTGCTTTTATCTATTCTCCAGACATATGGGATTATAGTGGCAATAGAGTAGTGTAGATGGGGTGATTTTCCTGCAGCGTTACCACTAGTTCCTACAGTACCTATCTTAGAGTTTTTAGTCACAAAAGAAAGAGAAGAGGTATTTAATTCATCAAGATGGGCATAGTAGTGTATTCTCCATTTAGGGCCTAATACAATTACAGAATTTCCACCTATGCTTATATCTCCCGAGTATACTACTATTCCTGTGGTAGACGAATGAATCACTGTTCCTTTTTTTGCAAAAATATCTACGCCTTTATGAGTAACCGATTGTCCCCAAGGATAAAACCAAAAGGATTGATCATTATAGTCTGCACTACTAGCTCCTTGCACTGGCATTTTTAAATTCTGAGGAATCAAAAATCCTATTACTAGAATGATAAGTATGACTATTAAAAGTTTTTTTCTTTTTCTCAAAAGTTTGTTTTAATACCTCACACTATCATAATCCATTTGAGCAGCCACTTCTTTTTTGTTATAATTGCCTCCTAAATCTTTACAAGCTACTAATGATTTTGTTCCTTCAAAAGGCACTTTTGTTTTATGATATCCATACACATTAGCAAGGGTTTGAGTTAAGTTCTTATCTCCTAGGTTTATATCGACATCATCCATTGCGAGTTGGCAAGGGTGTTCATAACCACACGCTCGGGTAATCTCTAGAAGTTCTTTTTTGAAGTTTTTAAAATAGTATTGTGTGCGCTCTGCTTTATCAGGAATATCAATACCTCTTTGTAACCATTTGCTTTGTGTTGCAATTCCAGAAGGACACGTATTGTTGTGACATACTTTTGCTTGTATACAGCCTACAGCGAGCATTGCTTCCCTTGCAACATTAATACAATCTACTCCCATTGCAAAAGCCATTGCTGCTTTGGCTGGAAAACCAAGCTTTCCACTTCCTATAAAAACGATACGCTCTGTAAGCTTATGTTCTTGAAAAATGCGATAGATATCACTAAAACCATATACCCAGGGTAACGCAACGTGATCTGCAAAACTAGGAGGGGCAGCACCTGTACCACCTTCACCACCATCTACCGTTATAAAGTCTGGACCTCTACCAGTACTTTTCATAATAGCGGCAAGTTCTTTCCAAGCATCTAATTTTCCTATAGCAGCTTTTATACCCACAGGAAGACCTGTTTCTTCTGCAATTGCCTCTATAAAATCTACCATTTCTGGTACATTGCTAAAAGCTTTGTGGTTAGGAGGGGAGAGTACATCTTTACCTACGGCAACACCACGTATCTCTGCAATTTCTGGAGTTATTTTTGATCCAGGAAGTACACCTCCTTTTCCAGGTTTTGCTCCTTGAGATAGTTTTACTTCAATAGCTCTTACTTGAGGATTTTCAGAAACTAATTTTTTCATTTTCTTCATAGAAAAGCCACCGTCTTCAGAACGTACACCATAATACCCTGTTCCAAAATGAAATACAACATCACTTCCTGTTTTATGATACGGAGATAGTCCTCCTTCTCCTGTGTTGTGATATGCATATGATTTAGCACAACCTCTATTAAGAGACTCAATGGCTCTTGCAGAGAGACTTCCATAACTCATCGCACTTACATTAATAATAGAACCAGGTCTATATGGACGCTCACGTCTTCCAGCTCCCATAATTTTTGCACAAGCAAGAAAATACGGATCTTTTGCATTGGGATGATTTTCTGCCATTTTATAAGGCATCATTGCGTTGTTTATAAAAATGTAATGTGACTGAGTAATATCTCGATCGGTACCAAAACCTTCATAGTTATTTTGGTTTTTTGCACTCGCATAAATCCATCCACGTTCGATACGGTTAAATGGAAGTTCTTCTCTATTATTTGCAACAATATATTGGCGTAACTCAGGGCCTATGCTTTCTAGCATATATCTAAAGTGACCTACTACAGGGAAATTGCGTAAGATAACGTGCTTACGTTGTATAAACATATCATAAATAGCAATACAAACAATAATAAAAAGTAACCACGCCCACCAAGGTATAGATGAAAGAAATGAGAGTACAGAATTCATATTTTTTATTTTACTACTAAAATACAATTATCATCTTATAGATTTTAACATTTTTTAATAAGTTTTTAAAGTTGGTCTGTTACTATTGTATAACTTTATCCATATAAAAATAACATTTTGCGTGAGGGATAGTAGCGATTACCCTACAGAGAGCGATGAGCTCTCGAAGCGTATAAGCGTATAGCCCGACCTTTATGGTCACGCCCAACAACTATGTATAAAAAACATAAACTTTCTATTATAATAGCATTATGCCTACCACTTCAAATGATCATTGTGCGTTTTTTAGCAAAATTCCCTCATTTTGTAGAGCAGTGGTATAGTAATGGAATGTATCCCATAATTTCTAAAGGATTTAGATATGTTTTTGGATGGTTACCGTTTTCTTTTGGCGATATAATGTATGTGGTACTTATATGTATCGCTTTGCGCGAAATGGTACTTCTCTTTAAAAACCGTTTTAAAACATTTAAGCTATTTATAATAAAAACGGCAGCGCTTGCTTCTATTGTCTATGGGACATTTTACATACTTTGGGGAATGAATTATTATCGTCTCCCTCTGCACGAATCTTTAGGAATAGAAAAGGAGTATACGACTGAAGAACTCGTAGCGCTTGCAGAAAAACTAATTATTAGAAGTAATGCCTTGCACACACAACTAGGAGTTAATGATACTGTACAGGTTATATTTGGAGCAAATGATCGCGCTACGTACAGAGATCAAGTCTTTGAGCAAACATTAGATGGATATACATCATTAAAAAGTAAATTCCCAACACTTAATTACCCACCTTCAAGTATTAAAAATTCGTTGTTGCGATATCCATTATCGATTATGGGGTATAGTGGTTATCTCAATCCCATCACAAACGAAGCCCATATTAACGGAATGGTTCCAGCACATAGGTGGCCTGTAGTATCTTGCCACGAGCAAGCACATCAATTAGGATTTGCAAAAGAAAACGAAGCAAATTTTATAGCTGTGATGGCAACTCAAGATAATAAAGATCTTTATTTTAAATACTCGGGGAGCATTTTTGCACTAAGGTATTGCATTAATGATTTATATCGCCGGGATAAAGTATTAGGAGAACAACTTACAGAAAAAATGCATTCGGGTATTTTTAAAAGTTATAAAGCGTCTAGTGATTTTTGGGATAAGATGGATAATCCCTTAGAGCCTGTTTTTGATTTGTTCTATGGGAATTATTTAAAAGCAAATAATCAACCAGCAGGTCTTAAAAGTTATAGTTATATGGTAGCCTTACTGGTTAATTATGATAAGAAATATCCAGATACATTTTAATGGATATAAAGTCATAAACTTTTCCTAAAGATTGATATAGCTCTATAAGGTGGGGTTATCTTTAAGGTCTAATATCAACTTCAAAATATTTATGTTTTTTAAAAAATTACTCTTTTTAGGGGTGATAAGTTGTTCATTTACACTTTTTGGACAAGATTATTTCCCTGCAAATGATGGCGTAAAATCTAAGAACGACAACTACACCGTTTTTACAAATGCAACCATTCACAAAACACCATCACAAACCATAAGTAATGGATCTCTCGTTGTTCAAAACGGAAAAGTGATTGCTGTAGGAACTTCTGTTACTATCCCAGCAAATGCGGTGGTAGTAGATCTGGATGGGAAACATCTGTATCCTTCTTTTATAGATATCTATACAAACTTTGGGGTAGAAGCACCTAAGCGTGCTCCAGGAAGAGGTCGTGCTTCTCAATATGATAATACCCGTGATGGTCATTATTGGAACGACCACATACGTGCAGAGCAAGATGGGTATGCAGATTTTAAGTATGATGCCAAAAAAGCCGAAGAGTTTCTTAAAGCTGGTTTTGGGGTAGTAGCTACGCACCAACACGATGGGATTGCTAGAGGGACAGGAGCCTTAATTGCGCTCAATAATGATGGTAATACTGCACAACGTGTATTAGACAATAAACTTGGACAATATTTTTCTTTTGATAAGAGTAATACCTCTAGGCAGTCATATCCTACTTCAAAAATGGGAGCTACAGCATTATTACGTCAGGTACAGCACGATCTAGATTGGTATGAAAAAGGAAATGTAGCTACAAAAGATCTTTCTCTTGAGGCGCTTTCGCAAAATAAATCACTCACTCAATTCTTTGAAGGAGATGGGCTGTATGACGATATTCGTATCGATCGCATAGGGGATGAGTTTAATATCAATTACATTATAGTCGCTGGTGGTGATGAGTATAAAAGAATAGATGAAATAAAGGCTTTAAATAGAACTTTTATACTTCCGCTCAATTTTCCAGATGCATTTGATATGGAAAATCCATATGCTGCAGAGTATGTGGCATTGTCAGATATGAAACATTGGAATCAAGCACCTACAAATCCAAAAGCTTTACAAGATGCAGGTGTTTCTTTTGTGCTCACAACGTTTAAACATAAATCACCTAAAGATTTTAAAGATCACTTACTAAAAGCGATTACATATGGACTTTCTAAAGAGAAAGCACTTGCAGCACTCACAACAATTCCTGCGCAGCTCATTGGAAAAAGTGATGAGATAGGAACACTTGAAAAAGGAGCTTGGGCAAACTTTATGATTACTTCTGACGATTATTTTAAGAAAGACACAGAAGTTTTTGAACATTGGATTCAAGGTGGAAAGAAAGTATTTAAAGATATGTCTATCATTAATATCGATGGTTCATATGCAGTTTCTGTAGATGGCACTAATTATACGTTAGAGATTAAAAATTCTACGGCAAAGCCAGCAGCAACAATGAAGAAAGGAGACGAAGAAGTTAATAGTAAGTTTTCATACAAAGAAGATTGGGTGACAGTGGCTCTTGAAAATGCATCTGGAACATATGATCGTCTTATTGCAAGAGCATCTAGTACTGGTCTTAATGGTTCGGCAATACTAGCAGATGGAAGTGAGCAATCTTTTATAGCTACTAAGACAGCCCTGGCTTCTAATGATGATGATGGTAAAAAAGGAAAACGAAGAGGAAAGGGAAAAGAAGAGAAGACTACTCCAGAAGTACTACCACTTACATACCCCAATATAGCGTTTGGGTATGAAACACAGCCTGCACAGCAAGATATTTTGATCACAAATGCTACAGTGTGGACTAATGAAGCAGAGGGAATTCTTGAAAATACAGATGTACTTATTAAGAATGGAAAAATAAGTGCGGTAGGTAAAAACCTTTCTGCGCGTGGTGTAAATACCATAGATGGGACAGGAAAACACGTTACTTCAGGTATTGTAGATGAGCATTCTCATATTGCTGCATTTGCTATTAATGAAGCTGGGCATAACTCAACCGCAGAGGTGCGTATGTATGATGTGGTAAATCCAGACGATTCTGATATCTATCGCAACCTAGCAGGTGGAGTTACTTCGATACAATTACTTCACGGTAGTGCAAACCCTATAGGAGGACAAAGTGCTGTGATGAAACTTAAGTGGGGAGCATCTGTAGATGAGATGGTTCTTAAGGATAAGAAGTTTATAAAATTTGCTCTGGGCGAAAATGTAAAACAAGCAAACTGGAACAGTTTCTCTAGATTTCCGCAAACTAGAATGGGAGTAGAGCAAGTATTTGTAGATTATTTTACAAGAGCCAAAGAATATGAAGCACTCAAAAAGAGCGGAAAAGCTTTCCGTTTTGACGAAGAGATGGAGACCATTGTTGATATTATCAATATGGAACGTTTGATCTCTTGTCACTCTTATGTACAAAGTGAGATCAATATGACGATGAAAGTAGCAGAGCAATTTGGTTTTAACGTAAATACGTTTACGCACATCTTAGAAGGATATAAAGTAGCAGATAAAATGGCAGCTCACGGTGTTGGAGGTTCTACGTTTTCAGACTGGTGGGCATATAAGTACGAAGTAAATGATGCCATACCATATAATGCCGCGATTATGCATAATGCAGGGGTTACGGTAGCGATTAACTCTGATGATGGAGAGATGTCACGTAGATTGAATCAAGAAGCTGCAAAAATTCATAAATATGGAGGAATCTCTGAAGAAGAAGTTTGGAAAATGGTAACATTAAATCCAGCAAAATTACTTCATATGGATGACCGTGTAGGAAGCCTTAAAGTAGGTAAGGATGCAGATGTAGTTGTATGGACAGATAATCCATTAAGTATTAAAGCAAGAGCAGAAAAAACAATTATAGAAGGAACAGTTTACTTTGATATTGAAAAGGATAAAGAGTTACGTAAGCAAGTAACTGCAGATAAAGCAAAACTCACAGCAATGATGCTAGCAGAAAAGAATAAAGGTGGAAAAACCAAACCCGCTAGACGTAAAGAAAAACAACGTATGCATTGTGATACAGAACAAACACTATATTAATATGAAAGCAATACAAAAAATAATAGTTGCCATTGTTTTCTGTTTAGGAACTATGGCTTTTGGGCAACAAACCCCAGCGCCAGCACAAACGAGTGCTTATACAATTACAGGAGCAACAGCTCATATAGGTAATGGAACAGTAGTAGAAAATGCAACCATCGTTTTTGAAGAGGGTAAAATAACCGCTTTATCATCTGGAACGACTGCTACAAAAGGAGAAGTTATAAATGCACAAGGAAAACACGTGTATCCTGGTTTTATAGCGACAAATACGACCTTAGGTTTAGTAGAAGTGGGTGCAGTAAGACAGTCTAATGATGATGATGAGATAGGAGAATTTATTCCACACGTACGTGGTATTATTGCCTATAATGCAGAGTCTAAAGTAGTAGAGAGTATGCGTCCTAATGGTGTTTTAATGGCACAAATACGACCAGTAGGAGGTACTATTTCCGGATCTTCATCTATAGTTCAGCTAGATGCTTGGAACTGGGAAGACGCGGCTTATAAAACAGACGAAGGTGTTTTTATGACTTGGCCTAGAACGATGACACGTGGTCGCTGGTGGTTAGGAGAGGAGCCAGGTTTTAAAGCGAGTAAAAAATATGCATCAGATGTTCAGAAAGTAAAAACGTTTTTCTCAAATGCAAAAGCATATCAAGGAGGTAATACCACGACGAATCTTCCTCATAAAGCTATGGCAGGTGTCTTTAACGGGTCACAAAAATTGTACATCACTGCAGATGACCAAAGACAGATTTTAGATGTGATCGCTTTCGCGAAAACGATGAAACTTAGCAATGTTGTTCTTGTAGGAGGTTATCAGGCCTATAAAGTAGCAAGCGAACTGGCAACAGCAAATATCCCTGTGATATTACAAAGAGTACAAGGATTACCTTCTATGGAAGATCACGATTATGATTTACCATATAAAATGCCTAAACTACTTACAGATGCAGGAGTGACTGTAGCTCTAGGCTATGAAGCAGAATACTGGCAAGTGCGTAACCTTCCATTTTATGCAGGGCAAGTAACTCAGTTTGGAATGAGTGATGAAGATGCATTACAACTCATTACTGAAAACCCAGCAAAAATTATGGGAATAGAAAAAACGACAGGAACCCTAGAAGTAGGAAAAGATGCCACACTTTTTATAAGTGATGGAAATGCCTTAGAGATGATGGGTAATCAATTATCAAGAGCTTTTATTCAAGGCCGTGATATAAGTTTAGAATCGCATCAAACTCGACTTTGGAAGCGTTATGCAGAAAAAGTAGAAAAGAAGTAAATATTAGTTAGTATATTATTAAAAAATAACCCTAAAAATATACTTCTTTTTTAAAAAGCATTTTTTAGGGTGTTATATAAAAGTTAAAATATTACTTGGTCTTAGGTTCAAAAACAGGCAGTAGTTTTGTAGATACTTCGCCAAAACCTATTCTTGGGTAGTCTTTAGATTTTGAATAACCACGTATAATCACAGTATCATTATCTTCTATAAATTTACGATCACCACCTTCTTTAAGTTGTACAGGTTTTTCTCCTTTCCAGGAAAGCTCAAGCATAGATCCATAAGAATCTGGAGTTTTTCCAGAAAGAGTGCCACTTCCCATCATATCACCAGCATTTACAGGACATCCATTTACAGTATGATGCGCAAGCTGCTGGCTCATATTCCAATACATATATTTAAAGTTTGATTTACAAACCACTGTTTCTTTTTTGTTTTCAGGTTGTATGGCAACCTCAAGCTTGATGTCAAAACTTTTCTTTCCTTCATACTGTAAGTAGGGAAGCAATTCTTTTTGAGGTTTAGGGCTATCTGTTCTAAAAGGTTCTAAGGCATCTAATGTAACAATCCACGGCGAGATAGAAGAAGCAAAGTTTTTTGCCAAGAAAGGACCTAGTGGTACATACTCCCACTTTTGAATATCTCGAGCACTCCAGTCATTAAATAATACAAGGCCAAAGATATTTTCTTCGGCATTTTTTGTAGAAATAGATTCACCTAAATTATTTGCGGCAGTAGTAATAAAGGCCATTTCTAGCTCAAAATCTACACGTCGCGATGGTCCAAAAATAGGATTTGTTGCTCCATTAGGAAGTTTTTGTCCATTAGGTCTATGTATAGGTATTCCAGATGGAATAACAGAAGAACTTCTACCGTGATATGCCACAGGAAGATGAAGCCAGTTAGGCATCAAGGCATTTTCTTTTCCTCTAAACATTGTTCCCACATTTGTTGCGTGTTCAATACTAGAATAGAAGTCTGTATAATCACCTATTTGTACTGGTAATTGCATTTCTACTTCTTCAATTTTAAAGATTACGGTGTCGCAGTGTTTTTTATTTTCGCGTAAAGCGTTATTACCTTCTTCAAAAATGTCAGAAATACGATTACGAACTAACCTCCAGGTTTTACGACCATCTGCAATAAAATCATTGAGAGTATCTTGTAAAAAGATATCATCTGTAAGTAGGATACCTTCAAAATATCCAAGTTGATGTAATGCCCCAAGATCTATAGCATAATCTCCTATACGAGTTCCTATGGTAATGACATCATCGCGCGTTAAAAAAACGCCGAAAGGAATATTTTGTATTGGAAAATCTGTGTCTTTACGAGTATCAAGCCACGTTTTTCTAGAAGGGTCGTTTGCAGATAAAGGCATTTTATAGTGAGTTTTTAATAAATTGTTTAAAAATAGAGGATTCAAATATAGGATTTATACCAATGCTACACATAGATTGTTTTATTTTTACACATCTTTAACAAACATATTTTAGTATGCTACGTGATACCGCAATTTTTGACTTAATACAAGAGGAAAAAGAACGTCAACTCAATGGGCTTGAGCTCATTGCGTCAGAAAATTTTGTAAGTGACCAAGTGATGGAAGCTGCAGGCTCTGTTCTTACAAATAAATATGCAGAAGGCTACCCTGGCAAACGTTATTATGGTGGATGTGAAGTAGTAGATGTTGTAGAAACACTTGCAATAGAACGTGCAAAAGAACTTTTTGGAGCTTCTTATGCAAATGTACAACCGCACTCTGGATCACAAGCAAATACGGCAGTATTTCACGCGTGCTTAAAACCAGGTGATACCTTTTTAGGATTTGATCTTGCTCACGGTGGTCACTTAACACACGGCTCTCCAGTAAATTTTTCTGGTCGTTTATACAATCCTGTTTTTTATGGAGTAGAGAAGGAGACAGGAATGCTCAATTATGACAAGATTCAAGAAATTGCAACAAAGGAACAACCTAAAATGATTATTGCAGGAGCATCTGCATACTCACGAGAGATAAATTATAAACGCTTTCGCGAAATAGCAGATTCTGTAGGAGCAATTCTTATGGCAGATATAGCGCATCCAGCTGGTCTTATTGCCAAAGGAATTATCTCAGACCCAATACCACATTGTCACGTAGTAACCACTACTACACATAAAACATTAAGAGGACCTCGTGGAGGAATGATATTAATGGGTGAAGACTTTGACAACCCATTTGGAATCACACTTAAAAACGGAAAACTACGTAAAATGTCTTCACTTTTAGATAGTGGTATTTTTCCAGGAAATCAAGGCGGACCATTAGAGCATATTATTGCTGCAAAGGCAATTGCTTTTGGAGAAGCACTTACAGATGAGTTTTTGCA
>CALKZS010000158.1 GCA_938002835.1 uncultured Dokdonia sp.
GATTATAATCAATATCACCCGCATAAATCACTTGACAGGAAGAGCCCGAACGAACTTTTAAACGATTTTTTCAAAAGGGCTAGCCCTTTTGAAAAACATTTTGTTAATTTAAACACTGTGTGAAAAAGGGTAAGTCTTCAAAAAAGGGAAGCCTACAAAATTAGTTGAAGATAGAACACATCAAATCGCAAAAAACCCTGAGTTATATAAAAGAACTAATGTTGAAAATGTAAGAGTTGACTAATCCCGAAATGGATAGAAAAAATGAATCAGACAGAGTTTAAATTACACACCCTTGAACTAAGAAATCAATAGAAGTACATTTTCTTTAACCTATACTCTAACTTTTGTAAAGTATAAAAAAGGATTCGCTTTAGCGAAAGCGTAAAAACAAAAATCCCAACACCTCTCAGTGTTGGGATTTTAATAATTTATAAACTTAGTTTACTTTTTAATAAATCGTTTTATCATTTTTGAAGTTTCTGTTTCGACCTCAAGAATATAAACACCCTCTTTTAATCTGGAAACATTAACTGTGTTTTCAAAATCCCCATTATAAACCATCTGACCAAGTAAGTTATAGATGCTTATAGAAGTAGCCTTTTCACCTTGTATATCTATATTTAATACTCCTCGATTTACTGGGTTAGGGAAGATATTAAAATCTACATTTAAGGCATCAATAGCTGTTTCTTCACTACTTCCACCAGCAAATGCAGCGCTACTAGTAACATTTACCAGATAATCTTCTACCTCTCCAAAGTTAAAATTACCACAAACTGAAGGTAATGCGTTATATCTAAGTATTACTCTCATACGAGTAAGACCTTGACTAGCTCCAGAAGGTACCGTGATTGTCCCCGTAATAGGAGTGGCTTGTGTAATAGATTGTGTAAAAGCAGTCTCTCCAGCATCTTCAAAGTCTCCATCACGATTCCAATCTACAAATACGCCATATGCTTCATTAAAAACAGTCCCTGGCCATTCTGGAGTAATTGTAATAGAAGTACTGCCAGAAAGGTTAGTAGAAAGGTTTGTAAAATCCTGATAACCTGCAGCGTTTCTTCCAGATGCATTATCTATACTGCCTATTTGTACTCGAGCAATATACTCTTCAGTACTATTATCTCCATTTGCAGTACAGTATCCAGATGGTGCGTCATCTGTACCTCCACCATCTCCAGCAGAAAGACTAACATTATCTATAGCAACATCAGATTCCCAAGTTCCACCAGTAATACGGTTAAAACGTAATTGTACTGTCCCTCCTGCATAATCTGTAAGGCTAATAGATACTTCATTCCATTGATTTCCTTGATTTCCTGTTTGGTTCCATAAACTTGTCCAAGTTGTCCCTCCATCTGCACTTGCTTCAAGATCTACACTTCCTCCATCTGTAGATCCAAACATATGATAATCAAAAGAGAAAGTAGCGTCTGTTTCTCCTGACAGATCAAAACAAGGAGATTCAAGTATTGCTCTCCTGTTAGGAAATCCAACACCACTACCAGATGCTTCTACATATACATAGAAGGATCCATCAGCCCCATTTGATGGGCCTGTTCCTGTAGATGGTGTTCCTGCAGAATCACGTGTCCAGTCTATATCATCATCTGTACTTTGTGTCCATAATCCAAGGCTTGCTTCATAACTCTCACTATATGGAATACTTACTGTACTTGTACATCCACCTGGTGGAGTAGAGGTAGTATCTGTGGTAGCACTAACAGCATTGCTGTTTGCAGAGATATTACCTGCCTCATCTTTTGCTCTAACAGAAAACTCATATGTAGTGTTTTCTACAAGACCTGTTACTGTTGCTGTAGTTCCCGTTACTTCTGCTACGTTTGTAGTACCTTGAAAAACTTCATAAGAAGTTACAGCAATGTTATCTGTAGAGGCTGTCCAAGAAAGCCCTACCGTTGTAGTCGTTGTTCCAGTTACTGCTAAGTTTGTTGGTACAGAAGGTGCTACTGTATCTTCTGCAGAAGATCCATTAATACTAAAACCATCTATTGAGATATCACCTTGCCAAGAAGTTCCTGTTGTTGTTACAAAACGTAATTGAGTAGAACTATCGTATGCATCAAGACTTACTACTGCGTCTTGCCAGTCTGCTCCTTGATCTCCATTTTGAGACCAAATCTCTGTCCAAGTTTGTGAACTTTCTTCTCTTGCTTCAAGAACTACTTCACCTACCGCATTGCCTGTCATTTGATAACTAAATGTCACTTCTGGAGCATTTACTGCAGCTAGATTGAAACAAGGAGAGTTTAAAATTGCTGTTTTATTTGGAAATCCAGTTCCATCTCCAGATGCTTCTACATAAATATAGAATGATCCATCATCTGCCGAAGCTGGACCAGTTCCTGTAGAAGGAGTTCCTCCAGATAATATTGTCCAATCAAGATCGTCTGATCCATCTTGAGACCAGTCTCCTATTGTGTTTTCAAAACTCTCTTCATAAGGAAAAGAAGCTATCGTTGAATTACAAGAAGCTGGTGGTGGTGGTCCTGAGCAACCACTTACAAAAGAAACTACTTGATCTGTATTTGTGTTTGTTCCTCCATTACTATTTTCGACAGCATCAACACCTACACCTCTTCGAGCAAAAGCATCCCATATTAAACAATTATACTGTCCGCCATAAAGATCCTGATCTGCTTGAAGAATACCATCACGCCCAGAAACATATCCTGGATTGTTTGCTGTATTTTTAAGTCCTTCAATAACGAGAGCCATTGCTATATTGTTACCTCCATTACCAGTATATAGATCATTATCATATCCTTCTAGATCAATAAGATCCCAAGTCATATCCCATAATATCGTTGCAAATCCGTACCCTACACCGTGAGGTACTGCTAAACCAGATATATCACCATAAGTAGTGCCATTTACTGCAAGATTTGTAGCATAACGAGTAGGTCGTATTCCTGATCCATCAGTGTCTTGACCTATAGCATAGGTTCCTAAACCTCTTGCGGTGTCTCTAGTGTCTCCTGGTCGTATAGTCATTATTAAACCTAACCAGTCAGACCATCCTTCTCCCATTTGTTCAGATCCTCCTAAAACATTTGATGATGGACCTCCAACTAACCTTGTAGATATACCGTGTCCATACTCGTGAGCAATAATAACATTGTCAAGATCTCCATCTATAGCTGGGTTTCCACTAAATAAAAACATTTGCATCCTTGGGTTACTTCCATCTGGTGGAGTAGCAAAATTTGCATTATTCGTTCCACTTCCGTCTTGAGCGTCTGCAATTACATAATCGCCTCCGACACCACCTTTACCATAATTATTCTCTTGAAAGTTACCCGATACTTCTGTAAATCCATATTGATACCATATATCGTGCATCAAGTTATTCCAATAAAACAAGTTTGTCACTGCTGCATCTAAGTATGTAGAAGGAGCATTATTAAGATTTAATGCAAAATTAAAATCAAGATTAGTTCCTCCATCTGGACTAGAACCAAACCCATTATTACCATTAATATCGTCTTGAGCATAAACATTATTACCACGAGTATTAGTAAATTCGGCTCCAGTAGCACCATTTGTATCGTGCCATCCAAAAGGAGAGGCATTTGCAACTGCTGGATCTGTCACAATAGTGCGACCCCCGTGATTGGGACTTTCTATTCCTAGTGGATATACATTATAAGAACCTCCACCTACTAAAGCTGGAACTTCTTCAGACCTCACTGGTCCGTATTCTTCAACTTTATTAGTGATAGTGTCGTGATTGTGATTGTGCTCAGAATGATTAGGACCTTCAAAAGAACAAGAGATTACCCAGTCTTCTGTAGATAATATTGCTCCCGAAGATGCATCTACATTTACATTCCACCAGTGTTGAGCATCTAGTTGGTATAAAGATACATTCCAAGTAAGACGCAGTTCTCCGTTTACAGCTATGTATCTTTTTTCAACCTTTATAGGCTCTAAGCTTATTCCAGAATTTGCATACTCAAATTTATTGTCAGAAGACTTAGTTGCCAATAAACTCCTAGGTGTTTGGATTTTATGATCATTTACAACTGCAATTACTGCATTCTCCGGTGTTAAAGAACTTACTGCTCCAGCAGATTTTTGTTCTACGTCTTTTATAAATTGATTAATTTGCCAAGTGACTTTACCTCCTTTCACGGTTAACTTATAAGTTCCATTTTGAATAGGTATTCCTTGATACATTTGCTGCACATAGACGTGCTGAATATCGGGGTTTAGAGATGGCACGACGTCTGTTATTCTCCATTGTGCTACGTCAGCAGATTTTAAGCCTACTTCCTCTGCATTTGCGCTTAAAAAATTCTGAACAATCCCGTTCATATTTTGTTGTGCAAATAGTGTTGATCCTAATAGCATTGCTATAAAGATCGATAAGTACATTTTTTTCATAAAGATGGTGTTTGAATTAATGATGGTTTTAAAAAAATCAATCTTTATAGGGAAAAAATCAAATTTCAAGTCGTGAAGTAAGTGATTTCTATAAGAAATAAATAATTTTTTCGACCAAGCGCAAATAATTTTTTATGATTTAATTAAGAATCTTTAGCGCTATTTATTGTTAGCAGAAAAAAAATTAAAACAAAAACAAGATATAACGAGGCTTAACTAAACTTTTGATTATTAATACTTCTTTCTTTTGTATTTATTTTTTGTAGCTTTTTTCCTACGTGATAGAAAAGAAGTTACACAATTCTTTAAGATTTTATTTGGATTCCTTCTAAAAATGTATTTTTGAATAATGTCTAAAGAAACACTTCTACACATACAAGATCTTCATATCTCTTTTTTACAAAATAGCATAAGAAATGAAGTTATACACGGCATAGATTTTGACCTTAAATCTAATGAAATCCTTGCCATTGTAGGAGAATCTGGATCTGGAAAATCTGTATCATCCCTTGCCATTCTTGGTCTTTTACCTAAGAAAAAAACAACTATTACGGGAACTATTTCTTTTTTAAACACCAATCTACTCAACTTTACTGAAAAAGAGTATAGTAACATACGCGGTAATGACATCTCAATGATTTTTCAAGAACCTATGAGTAGCCTCAATCCATCGATGCAATGTGGTCATCAAGTTATAGAGATTTTAAGGACTCATACTACTCTTTCAAAAAAAGAAGCAAAACAAGAAACACTTACACTTTTTGAAAAAGTAAAACTTCCTGTTCCAGAAACTATTTATCATAAATATCCTCACGAAATTTCTGGTGGACAGAAACAGCGTGTTATGATTGCAATGGCAATTGCTTGCAAACCCAAAATACTAATTGCCGATGAGCCCACTACAGCATTAGATGTTACTGTTCAGCAAGAGATTATTTTGCTATTAAAAGAGTTACAGCAGGAGACACAAATGAGTATTATTTTTATTTCTCACGATCTCTCTCTTGTTAGTGAGATTGCAGATAGAGTGTTAGTAATGTATAAGGGTAATGTTGTTGAAAGCGCTTTCGCGAAAGCGTTATTCAAATCACCACAACACGAGTATACAAAAGCTTTATTAAGCGCAAGACCCTCACTAGATGAACGACTCAAAAAATTACCTACTATAAAAGACTATTTAGATAAAATACCACTTGCTCCTGCCGAAACTAAAGAGGAGCGGTCAAAACATCTTAAAAATCTCTATGTAAAAGAGCCTTTGTTAGAAATTAAAAATGTACAAAAAACTTATATTTCTAACTCTGGCATTCTAGAAAAACAGAAACAGTTTAAAGCAGTAGATGATGTTTCATTTAGTATCTATGAAGGAGAGACTCTAGGTCTTGTAGGAGAATCTGGCTGCGGAAAATCTACCTTAGGAAACGCCATTTTACAACTCGACAAAGCAACAAAAGGTTCCATTTTATACAAAGGAAAAGATATCACTTCTTTAAATGGTAATGCTCTAAGAGCATTGCGAAAAGAAATACAGATCATTTTTCAGGATCCTTTTGCATCTCTTAACCCACGACTTACTGTTGGGCAAGCAATATTAGAGCCTATGCAGGTTCATAACCTTTATAAAACTAATGAAGATCGTAAAAATAGAGTTTTTGAACTTTTGGAACGAGTAGGTCTTGAAAAGCAACATTACAACAGATATCCTCACGAGTTTTCTGGAGGACAAAGACAACGTATAGGTATTGCCCGTACCATTGCTGTAAACCCAAAACTTATTGTGTGTGATGAATCTGTTAGTGCGCTTGATATCTCTGTGCAAGCTCAAGTACTAAACTTATTAAATGAGCTTAAAAAAGATTTTGGTTTTACCTATATATTTATATCACACGATCTCGCAGTAGTAAAATATATGTCAGACCAATTGGTCGTTATGAACAAAGGTAAAATAGAAGAGTTAGGAGAAGCAGATACTATATATGAGCATCCTAAAAAAGAGTATACTCAAAAACTCATAAGTGCCATTCCTAAAGGCATATAAATAGCAATTCATATTTTATGAAAAAAATAATATTAACCATTGTATGTCTTGTAATAGGCATTTCTTATATAGAAGCCCAAACAATAGAACAACTCGTAGAAAAAAACAAATCTACCGTCTGTAATTGTATAAATGCAGTAGATCATATAGACAATCTAGAAGATCTAGAAGTCAAATTTCAAAATTGCTTAAATCCTAATAAAATTGATTCTTTACAATTACAAAAAAATGGACGTTTAGATGTTTACCGGGAGCAATTAGAAACTGCCTTATCCGATAATTGTGAGATTATAGAAGAAAAATCACAGGTCTTAATAGACAATTACATAACTAATCTGGCTAATTATAAATATGATTTAGAGAAACCATACAAAGAAGTCGAAGAAAAAGTTATAGGTGTATACTCTCTCGGTTTTGGTCATCACTCGCCAGAAGGAAGTCCTAAACTATTTATTTATCCTAAAAATAGATATGCTATTGTTTCTTTTGGAGAAGTACAATCAGGAACCTGGAGAGTAGTAAAAGAAAAATATCTACATTTAATTCCTGATAAATCAAAATATCCTTTTACTGTCTATGGACGTCACAATGCAAAGATTAAAGACTCCACAAAAACAAGCTTCTTAGGAGACGATTTTAGCTACCGCACACTTATTCATTATGGAGAACTTAAAGAAAAGCCTATGTTAACTCCTATTTTTAATATAGATGCAAATTGCTTCGACTTTCCTTTTAAAAGAACCGTAGATAAGGTTTATAACAAGATATCTTTAGCTTATAATAGAAGTGATGGATTTCAAGAAAACCAAGAGCTTGACATACAATTATTTAACAATGATAAAAAGTTCAATGATTTTGTGATTTTCGAACACACAAGAAAAAATAATAGATCTACGACTATTGTAGTAACAATTGACGATGATACATTGATATTTGAAAGAGGTCAAATTACTTCAAAATCATCTTTAGAGAATATAAGTGATGATGACAATGAGATTCTAATTAATATAATGAAGGTTAAAGAAATGCCCCCATTTGTATATCGTAATCCAGGTTATAGAAGTTTTAGTGAAGAAGAAATTAATTCAAATTCGTACAGCTATGATAAGGAGTTAAACACCTATGTCTCTATATACGAATGTAGAAATGATTGCCTAGAAGATGATTATCATAACTATACATATGTAAATAAATATGAGTTATTAAATGACATAACTACTAATACAATACAATTTGAAATAGCCGAAAAGTCTTTTATTTATACTGTTTGTGATTAAAAATATATGTTTTGAGTAATGGCACATAAGACCCTTTTAAAGATTTCATTTGACCAAAATGGTAAAAGCAATGAATTCATACATTTTATAATTATATAAAAAATAATGAAGGTCGTAAAAATAGAGTTTTTTAACTTTTGGGACGAGTAGGTCTTTAAAAGCAACATTACAACAGATATCCCCACGAGTTTTCTGGAGGACAAAGACAACGTATAGGTATTGCCCGTACCATTGCTCTAAACCCAAACTTATTGTATGTGATGAGTTTGTTAGTGCGCTTGATATTTCTGTATAAGCTCAAGTACTAAACTTATCGAATGAACTTAAAAAAGATTTTGGATTTACTTATATATTTATTTCGCACGATCTTGCCGTAGTAAAATATATTTCTGACCAATTAGTGGTAATGAATAAAGGAAAAATAGAAGAGCTCGGAGAGACCGATACTATCTATAAACATCCTAAAAAAGCTATACTCAAAAACTTATAAACGCTATTCCTAAAGGTATTTAACAATAGAATTAGAATATATTCTTCTTAAAATAGGAATACTTTTTTAGCTAGTCTTAGGCAATTCATTGTAAATGATGTTACCTCTTTAATACCTTGAAAAAAAGAATTTGTTGTAAATGTAAGAACTTCCATATTATATTTTTAATTTAAAAAAACAAAATCTGCAGGGCTCCCCCTGCAGATTTCTAACAAATCATAACTTAAAACACTCTAATTTCTTAAGCTAATCTATCAAAGACAAACATTACAATGTTGTCGTTTGTCTGTTTTTATAATCTCTTTATCGACAATATTTTGTGGCTTGGGACTGTAAAAGTAATATAAAAAAGGACTTTTAAAAAAGTTTTTTGGATAAAAAAATCGTTTAAATGTTAAAGAATTGTGTATTTCGTCGAAAAGCTGGGTTTTTAATCGTCAAAATCGAGTGTTTTTGAGTTTTGACCAAAATTAAACTCATTAAAAATTTACTCTTTTGGCTCTCAAAAAAATTAACATTTAATTTTTTTGCTTTTTTTTTTAAAAAGATGTTTTCTCAATAAAGAGAGTTCAAAATTTAGTTTGTAGTCATATAAGATTGCCCATTAATAATAGACTATATATTATGTATGACTGGTATTGATATAGGTGTTAATGAACTATTACTATCACGCGTAAGTATATTTTAAAAGAAACTAAACTTCTTTGTCAAAATTTCATTTCAGGTATATCAATATCACCATCTATTTCAAGAGAACCCTCAGTAGCAGCCTTGATTTCTTCTATAGAAACACCAGGAGCTCTTTCTAATAATTTAAAACCCTTTTCTGTAACTTCAAGAACCGCAAGGTTAGTTACAATTTTTTTTACACAAGCCACACCTGTAAGAGGTAAACTGCATTTTTTTAATAATTTTGAAGCTCCAGCACGGTTAGTATGCATCATTGCTACAATAATATTTTCTGCACTAGCAACAAGATCCATTGCTCCTCCCATTCCTTTAACCATCTTACCTGGTATTTTCCAGTTTGCTATATCTCCATTTTGAGCTACTTCCATTGCCCCTAAAATAGTAAGATCTACGTGTTTACCTCGTATCATACTAAAGCTAGTTGCACTATCAAAAAAACTTGCTCCAGGTAATGTCGTAATGGTTTGTTTCCCTGCATTAATTACATCTGCATCTTCTTCTCCTTCAAAAGGAAAAGGTCCCATTCCTAAAACTCCGTTTTCACTTTGAAACTCGACATTTATATTTTCTTGTACATAATTTGCAACTAACGTAGGAATTCCTATTCCTAGATTTACATAATATCCATCTTTTACTTCTCGTGCTATACGTTGTGCAATTTGATTTTTATCTAATGCCATAATTCAAATAATCTAATGATATAAAATTTTAATGGATGTTGTTGTGCTTTCGCGAAAGCGCTACACAATTACCCTTTCTGTCTTATAGTGCGTTGCTCAATGCGCTTTTCATACTGCTCTCCTTGAAAGATACGTTGTACAAAAATACCAGGAATATGTATCTGGTTAGGGTCTAATGTTCCTACAGGAACTAGCTCTTCTACCTCAGCTACCGTGATTTTTGCAGCTCCACACATATTAGGGTTAAAATTGCGCGCTGTTCCTTTAAATATTAGGTTTCCAGCGGCATCACCTTTCCAAGCTTTTATGAAAGCAAAGTCTGCTTTAAAAGCGTGCTCTAAGACATACATCTTACCATCAAACTCACGTGTTTCTTTTCCTTGAGCAACTTCAGTACCATAGCCTGCGGGTGTGTAAATTGCTGGAAAACCTGCTTGTGCCGCACGGCAACGTTCTGCTAATGTTCCTTGAGGTATAAGTTCTACATCTAGCTCACCACTGAGCATCTGGCGTTCAAACTCTGCATTTTCTCCCACATAACTGGAAATCATCTTTTTAACTTGCTTTTTTTGTAATAATAACCCAAGTCCAAAATCATCTACTCCAGCGTTATTAGAAATACACGTAAGACCATTTACATTAAGTCGCACAAGTTGTGCTATGGCATTCTCAGGAATTCCGCTCAGCCCAAAGCCTCCTAACATTAAGGTCATATTACTTTCTATCCCTTCTAGCGCCTGCTGAACTCCGTTTACAGTTTTTGTTATCATATTCTTAATAATTGAACATTAAAAATACGATTTTTAAAAAAGTTATCTGCGTTTGGAATTAGAACTATTCATTATTAAAAAAATCGTCAAAGAGTGTAAAGCAACTTGACGATTTTTTTAGTCTAATTTATAATATTCTACCATCCATCTAAAATCCATCTAAAACACATTGTAACGTGTATGGTTCTGTTTCAGACAAAGGGATTTCTTGTAGATCTTCTCCTAGATAATTACCGCTTGCAACTCCTGTAACATCATCAAAACGATATGACCAGCAAAAACGTAAATTAGGATGCTCTTCAGAATAAGTAACAAGATTATCTTCTAAAACAAGATTATCAAACTCTGAAAAAGCAGCAAAATATCCTAAAAACTGATTGCCTTTTACATCTGCCCCATAACTTTTATACATAAACATACCACAACTGTTGCATACATTATCATATACATAAGTACTTCTGTTATGTCCTTTATCACCACCTCTAGAATATTGAATATATCCTAAACGACCATTTACAGACCCATTTACCATTGTAATTGTATTGCGAGCTATAATATTATGTGTTTTGTGCCAGGATACTATAGGGCCATCTACATAAGTACTACCCTCTCCTTGCTCCATTACATTATCTAAAATGTACACATTTTTACCACTTGCATTTACAATATCACCTCCTCTATTGTGATGAAAAGAATTGAATTGTATTAAAATATCTTCATCTACGCGTCCCGCTCCTTCTATATCTATTCCAAATTGTGGAGAGGTGCCATTAATATGATGTATTTCATTATTTGTAATTGAGATACCTATACCTCCTACTACAGAAATTCCTTGACGACGGTTATCGTGTATATTATTTTCTGTAAATGTGATGTTTTCAGATTCTAGCACTAAAGAACCATCACCTGTTAGATTATATAATTCTGAACCTGTAACTAACACATTTGTGTTATCAAAAACACAAATACCGTGACCTTCATCGTGAGAAGTGGCACCATCGTTTTCTCTTGGAGTAAAAATATGTGTGTCTTTATCTCCTATAATTTCGGCATTTCTAATAATGATATTGCTTCCTGTTAATTCAAGAACACAGTAGTTCCACTTATTATTTGTTTCTATTTGTAATATTGCTCCTTCTGCAAATATAAATTCTGTGTTTTCATAAATTTCAATACCTCCTTGATAGATATCATTTACATCCTCTCCCACTAAATAGTTTCCTTCTGGAAGGGTGATTTGTGTATATCCTTCTTCGTGCGCCCAGTCTATCGCTGCTTGTAAGTTTTGAGTAGTGGTTATAGCTTCAGATCCGTTAGTGGGTATCTCCCAAGCTTCTGTATCTATAGTATAACTTAGTGAACCCGTTATAGTAGGTAATGCTACCTCAAAATCTCTAACAGGCAAACCATTTATATCTAGCGTTTCTGGATCATTAGGTTGTACTGTTTCTTGGGGGTCGTCAGAGTTATCTGATGAACAACCTAGTAAGATCACTAAAAAGGCACACATAATAGCACCTCTTTTAATTAAGACATCGTTAATTCTATAATAAGAACGATGGATTCTTTTTAAGCTAAAATACATAATAATGACGGTTTTAGTGATTAATTTAAATATACTTAAGTTATAATACTTATACTTTGTTAAAAGTGTTAAATTTCTCTAAAAATCTAACTCATCTGGTAGTTCTTCATTTACACCTTCAGATTTATATTTTGCACAATCTGTCTCGATGCTAAGGTTAGGTGGTCGTTTAAAATTTTTATCAGAAACTTTTAGATCTTCATTCTCATAAACCCCTTTCATATATAGACCCCATATAGGTAATGCCATTGTAGCTCCTTGTCCATACCCTATACCTGGGAAATGTACCGATCTATCTTCTCCTCCTACCCAAACACCTGTAACAAGGTTAGGGACAACTCCCATAAACCATCCATCAGATTGATTTTGGGTAGTTCCTGTTTTACCCGCTATAGGGTTTCTAAATCCATAAGGATATCCTGTTACTGTATTTTTATATGCTCCGCTAGTTCTACCGCTATGTCTTAGTCTAGATCCAGAACCAGACTCTGTAACGCCTTTCATAAGTTCCAGTGTTACATATGCAGACTCTGCACTAATTACATCTTTAGGATCTGGAACGTGTTGATATAAAATAGTTCCATTTTTATCTTGTATAGTACTCACTATTTGTGGCTTTACATAGACTCCTTGATTTGCAAACGCGCCATACGCTCCTACCATTTCATATAGACTAATGTCTGGTGTTCCTAAAGCTATAGAAGGTGTTTCTGGAATGTCACTTATATCTACCCCAAGGTTTTTAGCAAGTCTTAATACTTGTTTTGGACCTACCTGATCCATTAAGTTAGCAGATATCGTATTAATAGATTGCGCAAGAGCATATTTTAAAGTAACCATACCTCCCATATCACCTCCAGAGTTTTTAGGTGTCCAGTCTTTAGAAATTCCGTGAGATCCCGCTGGGATAGTATATAATGTATTAGATATTGTATCACAAGGTGATAAGTGCAACTGGTCTACTGCGGTGGCATATAAAAATGGTTTAAATGTAGACCCTACTTGTCGCTTTCCTGTCTGTACGTGATCGTACTGAAAATGGGTCATATTAATACCTCCTACCCAAGCACGAACTTCTCCAGTTTGAGGGACCATAGACATCATTCCTGTACGTAAGAATTTTTTATAATAACGTATAGAGTCTCTAGGTGTCATTATAGTGTCTATTTCTCCCTTCCAAGAAAAAATAGTCATATCTGTTTTAATATCAAACGATTTTTTAATCTCACTTTCAGATTTTCCTTGCGCCTTTAATTTTCTCCATCTTTCTGATGTTTTTATTGCTCTATTAAATATACCATCAACTTTCTCTTCATTTATACCTCTAAAAGGAGCTGTTTTATTTTTTTCGTTTTGTTTGTCAAACGCTTTTTGAAGATTAGACATATGCTGCTCTACCGCATTTTCTGCAATTTTTTGCATACGAGAATCTATCGTTGTGGTAATAGTAAGACCATCTCGATAAATATCATAATATTCTATATCTCCTTCGGGATTTTTACCTTTTGGATTTTCTTTAATCCAATCTGCCATAAACTTTTTTAGATTTTCTCTAAAATAAGTAGCCATCCCATCTGCGTGACCTTCTGGAGTAAACTTAATATCTAATGGTAGTGCTTGTAGAGAATCTTTCTGCGCTGTTGTAATCATTTCGTTTTTTTCCATCTGTTTAAAAACTTGATTACGTCTTCCTAATGATTTTTCACGAGAAATCTCACGGTGAGGATTATACTGTCTTGGGTTTTTAAGCATTGCTACCAGAACAGCACTTTCGTGTATTTCTAAATCCTTTATATCCTTATTAAAATAAATACGTGCTGCAGAACTCACACCAATGGCTTGATATAAGAAATCAAATTTATTGAGATACATCGCAAGTATTTCTTGCTTTGTATATTGCCTCTCAAGACGTGTAGCAATCACATATTCTTTTACTTTTTGAACATAACGTTTCCATCCTTTCGCAGCTTCTCCAGTAAATAATAATTTTGATAGTTGCTGAGTCACTGTACTTGCTCCTCCTTTTTTTCCTAGGTATGCAAATGCTCTGGCAGTTCCTTTAAAATCTATACCAGAGTGCTCATAATATCGCTCGTCTTCTGTAGCAACTAATGCATCTACAAGATTTTGAGGTAAATCTGCATATTTTATAGGAGTCCTATTCTCATTATAATAAGTCCCAAGTAATTTACCATCTGAAGAAATAATCTTTGTTGCAAGATTATTTTCTGGGTTCTCTAATTTTTCAAACGTAGGTAACTTTCCAAAAACATCCCAACTAGCTAACAAAAACAACATTACAATTGAGAGTAATCCCAGTACAAATAATCTCCAAAACCACGCTATATATTTTGAGTAGTTTGCAGTGTTTTCAGTTTTTTTATTTGTGGTCTCTTTAGTTGCCATACCTATTCATTTTCTTGCTGTTCTTCTATGCGAAGTCCTATTTCTGTAATTCCTTTTAAAGAAACATCTCCTGAGACATTTCCGTTTTTTCGTACTGCGTGCTGTATATTAAAGGTGTAGGTTCCGCTTTCGCGAAAGCGTACTCCTTCTTTATACCACAATATACTTTCTTTTATATCTCCAAAACCCTGACCTAGCCAAGCTCCATCTGGTGCTGCCATCTCATACTCTAATGTATCTGTGAGCGTGCGTCCTTGTGGAAACTGCATCTCTGTTATGAGATATAAATTACTGTATGGATAACGATTATCATTACGTAATGTTATATATAGGTTATGTGGTTTTATACTATCTAACTTTTCTATTTCTAACACAACAGGCTCATTGATATCCCACCCATTTTCTATAGAAACATACTGATGGTATACCGCATCTGAATCACACGATATTGCAAAAGCACAAAGTAATAGTATAAATAATACGCTACGCATTAGGTTTTGGTTTTTGAGGACGTCTTCTATTTTTATTATTAGGCTTTGATCCTGCAGGTTTTTGTGACTTATTGTTTCCTTGCTTATTCTCTTTTTGATCTGGGCGTTGTCCTTTTTGACCTCCTTGTTTTGAGTTCCTATTAGTGGGTTTTTTATTTTTAGGGTTCTCTCCTTGCGATTTATTCTGGTAATTAGGATTTTGCTTTTTATTACGGTTGTTACGACGCTTTGATTTTTGTTTTGGTTTATCAAAACGCGTGAGACTATCTTGACCTACTACATTTCCAAAATCTATCGTAGTATCTTCTACTAGCTCTGCTGCAAATTCTTCAAGACTTGCTACGGGTTCTTTCTTCCTGTTTGCTGTGATAATTTCATTTGCGTGACTGGTGGTGAGTTTATGCCAGTTCATCCATTCACCTTCATAAGCATACCATAAATGACCCTGAAAAATATCTATTTTTTGACAAACGGCAGTTCCTTTTTGGGTATATAGTTTTGTTTCGGTTTTAGGAAAATTCTTAAGTGCATCCATATATGAGTCTAACTCATAATTAAGACAACACTTTAACTTACCACATTGCCCAGCTAGTTTTTGAGGATTAAGTGATAGTTGCTGATATCTTGCAGCACTGGTAGTTACAGATCTAAAATCTGTGAGCCAAGTAGAGCAACATAATTCTCTACCACAAGAACCTATACCTCCAAGACGGGCCGCTTCTTGTCGCAACCCTATCTGACGCATCTCTATACGTGTTCGAAATTCTTGTGCAAATTCTTTTATTAATTGTCTAAAGTCTACTCGCTCTTCTGCCGTATAATAGAAAGTAGCCTTAGATGCGTCTCCTTGAAATTCGATATCAGAGATTTTCATTTGGAGTTCTAGACGTATTGCTATCTGTCTTGCTTTTACTTTCATAGGCTCTTCTCTTTCTCGAGCCTTTGTCCATATATCTATATCTCGTTGAGATGCTTTGCGATATATTTTAGGTCTATCCTCTGCGTCTGCTTTAATTTTTTTGCGCTTCATCTGCACACGCACAAGCTCTCCAGTGAGTGTAACCATTCCTACATCGTGACCAGACTCTGCTTGAGTTGCGACAATATCACCTATACTCAGTGTAAAGCTGTCTTCATTTTTATAATATTCTTTACGCCCATTTTTAAAACGAACCTCTACGTGTTTAAATGCTTCTTGCCCATCTGGCAAAGACATATTAGACAACCAGTCAAAAACTGTAAATTTATTGCATCCATCAGTGCCGCAGGTTCCGTTATTCTTACATCCTTTAGGAGCACCATCTGCTCCTGTACCACAATTACCACAAGCCATATATTATATATCTTAAGGTACTAGACTATATATCTTTTATATAAAAGTAACATCGCCTGTACTCGTTTTTTGTTAATGCTCAAAATGAACTATCGATAAAGATAGGTAATCTTATAGAGTTATACTCTTTTATAACAATCTCTCACTTTTTAAAAGCTAGCTTTTCTGAGCGTCCCTTTTTAAATATCTTATTGCTATTTCCTTTTCCAGAACGCAGTTTTTTTTGCTCTTCATAAGGAAGTGCATTTATAGTTGCACACTCTTGGGAGCAACATTTCTGATGTTCTTTTGCACAGTTTTCACACTGTATAAATAGTAAGTGACAAGCTTCATTTGCACAATTTACGTGAGTGTCACAAAGAGCTCCACATTGATGGCAGTTAGAAATCACCTCATCAGAAATGCGCTCACCACGACGGTGATCAAACACAAAATTCTTACCTCTAAATTTATTATCTAGTTTTTGATCTTCTACTTGGCGTGCATATTCTATAATACCTCCTTCAAGCTGAAAAACATTTTTAAACCCCTTATGTTTAAAATATGCACTCGCTTTTTCGCAACGTATCCCACCTGTACAATACATCACAAGCTTTTTATCTTCCTTATGATCTTTTAGATCTTCTTCTATAATATCTAGACTGTCTCTAAAAGTATCTACATCAGGTGTCACTGCATTTTTAAAATGTCCTATCTCACTTTCATAATGATTGCGCATATCTACAAGAACAGTATCTTCTTGTTCTATAAGCTCATTAAAAGTTACAGCATCTACGTGTACTCCTTTGTTAGTAACATCAAAACTACTGTCGTTAAGTCCATCTGCTACTATTTTTTTACGGACCTTTACTTTTAACTTTAAAAAAGATTTATTGTCTTGTTCTCTAGCGATATTGAGGCGTACATTTTCTAAAAAATCAATTTCATCTAAAAAAATTTTAAACTCGACAAACCTTTTTGCAGGTATAGACATTTGTGCGTTTATGCCTTCGTGAGCTACATAAATGCGCCCTAATGCTTCTAATTTATCCCAAGCAATAAACAAATGATTTCTAAAAATTTCTGGATTTCCAATATGATGATATTGGTAAAAAGAGAGGGTGAGACGCTCGTCTCCGGCTTCTTCTATAAGTTGTGCTCTCTCTTTTGCGCTCAATTTATTGTACAGGTGCATACTATACTTATTTAAGTGTTAAAGATTACCGCAAAGATACTGCAATTATCGCTTCTATATCTATAAAAATAAGTCTCTAATCCCTACACAAAAAATGCCCGGAAGCTATACTTGCAGGCATTTTTTGTGAACTGGCTAATTCGGGTTTTTAAACTTATCTAATTTGTAGTTATAAGCAATCTCGATAAACACTATGTCGCGGCGGCCTTCCAAAAATTAGTAAAGATTCCAAATTTTTGTATCTTTACCCAATAATCAGGAACTGTGAGGTTTTAATAGTTAATACATAAAAAGATACAGAGAACTATAAAAGGTTGCGTCATTAACTATTAAAAATACTGTTAAAAAGTATTCCGCTTTCGCGAAAGCGTATCTTGTCCACACCCATACTAACTATTATTTTTACAAGACTTAAAAAATGAAAAAAGACGATATGAGCAGTGAAAAAGAAGCAAAATTAAAAGCGCTTAAACTAACGCTAGACAAGCTAGATAAAACCTATGGAAAAGGTGCTGTAATGAAAATGGGAGATCAAGCCATTGTAGATGTAGAATCTATTCCTACAGGATCTTTAGGGCTTGATGTTGCATTAGGTGTTGGAGGATATCCAAGAGGCAGAGTGATTGAAATTTATGGTCCAGAATCTTCTGGTAAAACTACACTTACCTTACACGCTATTGCAGAAGCTCAAAAAGCAGGAGGTATTGCCGCATTTATAGATGCAGAACACGCTTTTGATCGTTTTTATGCAGAAAAATTAGGAGTAGATATAGATAATCTTATTATCTCGCAGCCTGATAATGGTGAACAAGCTCTAGAAATAGCAGATAATCTTATACGTTCTGGAGCTATCGATATTGTTGTAATAGATTCTGTTGCGGCACTTACTCCTAAAAGTGAGATAGAAGGTGAGATGGGAGATTCAAAAATGGGACTTCACGCCCGTTTAATGTCTCAGGCATTACGTAAACTTACGGGGTCTATTAGTAAAACTAATTGTACTGTTATTTTTATCAATCAGTTAAGAGAAAAAATAGGAGTAATGTTTGGAAACCCTGAAACGACAACAGGTGGTAATGCCCTTAAGTTTTATGCTTCTGTGCGGTTAGATATTCGTAGGTCTACACAAATAAAAGATAGTAATGCAAATGTAATGGGTAATAAAACCCGTGTTAAAGTTGTAAAAAATAAAGTCGCACCTCCTTTTCGCACAGCAGAGTTTGATATTATGTATGGAGAAGGAGTCTCAAAAGTAGGTGAAATTATAGACATAGGTGTTAACTATGAAATAATAAGAAAAGCTGGTTCTTGGTTTAGTTATCAAGACACAAAGTTAGGTCAAGGTCGTGATGCTGTAAAGGCGCTACTTCTAGATAATCCAGACTTAATGGACGAGCTCGAAACAAAAATACACGATGCTATAAAGCTATCTATAGAGTAATTTTTAAAGGCATTTTTATTCAAAAACCTCCTTTGTGGGAGGTTTTTTTTATTTCTTACGCAACCTTTCCAATAAAAATGCATCTATTATAGAAAAAGAAAAATTTAGCATTCAAAAAAAGCATACTAGTAAGATTATACTTAAAATAACCTAATGTATTTACTAATAGCAATATAACAATTGTTATATTGTATAATAACATTAAAAAACTAACTAAAAGTTGCTTCAAGAACAACTCATAAAGGACTGTAAAAAAAAGTTGCCTAAAGCGCAAAAAGAACTTTACACCCATTATGCGAGTGTATTGTTTTCTGTATGTTTAAAATATGCTCCAAATTATACTGAAGCAGAAGATATTTTACAAGATGCTTTTATTACCATTTTTGATAAAATTGGTCAATATAAAAATAAAGGTTCTTTTGAGGGGTGGTTAAAGCGTGTGGTTATAAATACAGCTTTGCAACGTTATCGTAAGCCTGGTGTTTTTAACCTCGTTAATGAAGAAAACATAAAAGAAGTTGAAGTAGAAGTAGATGAGGAACAAATTCCATTAGACTTTTTACTTCAAATTATACAAGAATTACCTGATAGGTATAGAATGGTTTTTAACCTCTATGTAATGGATGGTCATTCACACAAAGAAATTGCAACATTATTAGAAATTTCTTCAGGCACATCAAAATCAAATCTTGCTCGTGCCAGAGTTATTTTAAAAGATAAAATCGAGATGAGTCAGCATAGCCCTCAAAGTAAATCTCAAATATTATAATGAAAGAAAATAAGAATATAGACAGACTCTTTCAAGAAAAGTTTAAAGATTTTGAAGCTCAGCCTAGTAATAAGGTATGGAGTCGTATTGCCGCATCACAAGAAAAAGAAAAGGATCGTAAAATAATTCCTATTTGGTGGAAACTTGGCGGTATTGCTGCAGGGTTAATTATTTTATTTACCCTTGGAAGTATATTCCTAAATTCTGAAAATACTGTGACTAATAGTATTGTTAATCAAGAGAGTTTAGATGAAAAAAATAAAGGTATAAAACCATTACCTTCCTCAAATCAAAATGAAGAAGTTTTAGTACAAAACCCTAGTAGTACTATAACTAAAGTAAACTCTTCTTCAATACCAACTAAAAAAGAAGATCCTTTACAGCGTTCTAATAATGCCAGTGAAACAAATAGAAATTTAATCGCGACTAGCTCTCAACAAAATGCAACACAACAACAAAACTCAAATGTTTTAACATCTATAAATAATAAAGAAAATAGCTTTTCTAATAAAAAAACAAATTCTCAAATAACAAACGCTCATAATGATATTGCACACAATGACTCATCACAATCAAAAGATAAGAGTTTTGTAAAGCAAAATACTATAGTTAACTCCAGTCCAAGAAAGGACAATACTGTTGTTAATAATACAATTGATGGTAAAAACACCTCTATTGCTTCATCTGATAATGACAATAAAAAAGATCTAACAGTAGAAGCTCAAAAAATAGAAGAATTAAAAGATGAAAAAGAAGCCATTGTCCAAACTGATATAAACAAAGGCTCTAAATGGAATGTCGGTGCTGTAGCTGCTCCTGTATATTATGGAGAATTTGGAGGTTCTGGGGTTGATAGACAATTTTCAGATAACAGTAAAACTGGCGATGTAAATCTAAGTTATGGTGTTCAGGTAAGTTATAATGTAACTCCTAAATTAAAATTACGTACTGGTGTTAGCACAGTAGACCTTAGTTATTCTACTAATGGTATATCATTTTCAACTAGCGGTCAAGGGAGGTCTTTAAGTAGTGTAAATTTTGCTAATGATGTAGAAACACTGGTTATTTCTGATGCAGGACGTCAAGAGCTATTAGAAAGTTTCATAGGAGAACCTACTGGTGTAACAGGAACTGGATCATTAGAACAACGTTTTAATTATATAGAAATTCCTATGGAGGCAGTGTATACTATTTCAGACAAACGCATTGGACTATCTCTAATAGGTGGTATAAGTACATTACTTCTCAATGATAATCAAATATTACTCTCGTCTGAAGAAGTCACAACAACATTAGGAACATCAAACGCTGTTAATGATGTAAGTTTTAGTACAAACATCGGTATTGGAATAGATTACAAAATGACAGATAAATTACAACTCAATTTAGAACCTTCTTTTAAATATCAAGTAAACGGATTTAATTCTGATGTAATTGATTTTAATCCTTATTATCTAGGTGTCTATACGGGAGTTAGTTATAAGTTTTAAAAAAATATAAGTATACTATAAAATTTTAGGTTAGTTTTTTAGTTGGTTAGGTAATCATTGCGAAGGCAGTGATGACAAAAAAGGCTCCGCTGGTTACGGAGCCTTTTAAACTTTAACGCTTTCGCGAAAGCGTAATTATGCCTTTTTTTCCAGTTCCTCCAATATGATATCTCTTGTCTTCTCTCTTAGTATAGATTTACTATCGTGTGTCATTCCTTCTGTGGGAATAAAAGAATGAACTTTTGCTCTCATTTTACCTGGGCTTCCAATAAAAAAAGAATATGGAAAACGCTTTTTATTATCATAAAAGGTCATAGGCACAATAGGTATTTGATGGTCTATTGCTAATCTAAAGGCTCCATCTTTAAAATTATCTAAAACTATCGAAGTATCATCTGGCACGCCTCCTTCTGGAAAAATACAAATACTAAAACCTTGTCCAAGTCTGCGCTGCGCTTGGTCAAAAACACCTTTTCTACTTCGCGCACTACCACGATCTACTAGAATACACGTTCGCTTGTAAAAAAACCCAAATAAGGGAATCTTTGCGAGTTCTGCCTTACCTACAAATACGAATGGGCTTTTTGCAATGTGTAGCATTAGCAAAATATCTAACATAGAAGTATGATTAGACACTAACATATATCCTTTGCGCCGCACAAAGTTTTCTTCTTCTGTGACTATTGGACGCAAACCCATCCCTAGCATAATAACTCGTGCCCAAACTTGCGCAAGTCTAAAAAACATCCCATACCAGGTTTCTTTTAGAATACTTATAACAAGTAATGGTGACAAGACAAGGATGACTACTAGCATTAAAAAGTAAAACCATACTTTCCAGAGTGCCACAAATATATTTTTTACTACTCTCATTGCGCCAAAAATAACAAATTGTAGGTAGCCAATAGCTAGAAAAAGCTAACTTTGCTTTTTATATATAATTTATGTCAAGAATACTCACTGGTGTACAAAGTACAGGCACACCTCATTTAGGAAATTTACTAGGAGCAATTATTCCTGCTATAAAAATGGCAAATGATCCAACAAATGAATCTTTCCTTTTTATTGCAGATATGCATTCTCTCACGCAAATAAAAGATGGTAAACAGCTACGTCACAATACTTATAGTACTGCGGCAACTTGGCTGGCTTTTGGTCTTAATATTGATAAAACAGTGTTTTACAGACAAAGCGATATTCCTCAAGTAACAGAAATTGCTTGGTATTTAAGTTGTTTTTTTCCTTATCAAAGATTAACACTTGCACATAGTTTTAAGGACAAAGCAGACAGACTAGAAGATGTAAATTCTGGTCTTTTTACATATCCTATGCTTATGGCAGCAGATATTCTTTTATATGACGCAGAGATTGTTCCTGTAGGAAAAGATCAAGCTCAGCATATAGAAATGACCCGTGACGTAGCAAATCGTTTTCACGCAGCAACAAAAAGTGATGTTTTTGTACTTCCAGAAGCAAGTCATAACAATAAAACAATGCTTATTCCTGGTACTGATGGTGCAAAAATGTCTAAGTCTAAAGGAAATATCATTGATATTTTCTTACCTGATAAAAAACTGCGCAAACAAATTATGGGGATTAAAACAGACAGCACGCCTATAGAAGAACCTATGGAAACAGAAGATTGTAATGTCTTTAATCTCTATAAACTATTAGCCACTCCAGAAGAAGTAGAACGCTTGCGCGAAAATTATAAACGCACAGATTTTGGCTACGGTCACGCAAAACAAGCAGTTTATGAAGTAATTATAGAAAAGTATGCCTCACAACGTGAGCAGTATAATTATTATATGAATAACCTTAACGAAATTGACACTGCCTTAAAAATAGGAGCAGAGAAAGCAAGTAATATTGCAAATGAAGTTTTAAATAGAGTAAGAAAAGTTGTTGGATATTAAATAAATAATTATGGATATATTAAGTTTTTTAAGTGGTAATGGATTGTTCCTTATTCTAGGACTTGTATTGATTATCGTAGTTTTGTACAATAAATTAAAGAAAAGGCGCTAGTTAACGACTTCACTTTTTTGCAAAAGCAAACAACCAATAAGTAACTCTATGTCAAAAATTCGTATTACAAAACAATTTACATTTGAAACTGGACACGCGTTGTATGGGTATGATGGTAAATGTCGCAATGTACACGGTCACAGTTATAAACTTAGTGTTACTGTAATTGGAATCCCAATCGATGAAAATTCTAATGTAAAATATGGAATGGTGATAGATTTTGGGGATTTAAAGAAAATTGTCAATAAAGAGATTGTAGATGTTTTTGATCACGCAACTGTTTTCAATAAAAACACACCTCACGTAGAGCTCGCAAACGAACTTTCTAGCAGAGGTCATAACGTTCTTCTAGTAGATTATCAACCCACAAGTGAAATGATGGTGATAGACTTTGCTTCAAAAATCAAAGCATTATTACCAGAAACAATACAACTTCACTCTTTACGCCTTCAAGAAACCGCAAGCAGTTATGCAGAGTGGTTTGCAAGTGATAATTAATTTATGAAAGTACACCTGCCAGAAGGAAAAAAAATATACTTCTCAAGTGACAATCACTTGGGAGCTCCTACTATGGAGGAAAGTAGACCCCGAGAACGCAAATTTTTGCAATGGCTAGAGATGGCTCGCAAAGACGCTCAAGCAATATTTTTAATGGGAGATCTATTTGATTTTTGGTTTGAGTATCGCACTGTAGTACCTAAAGGCTTTGTTCGCACCTTAGGAAAACTTGCCGAAATGAGAGATCAAGGTATCGAGATTTACTTTTTTGTAGGTAATCACGATCTCTGGATGAATGGCTATTTTGAAGACGAGTTGGGCATTCCTGTATATCACGACCCTGCCGTTTTTGAGATTAATGACAAAAAATTCTTTGTAGGTCACGGTGATGGTTTAGGGCCAGGAGACAAAGGTTATAAACGAATGAAAAAAATCTTTAGAGGGCGGTTTTTTCAATGGCTTTTTAGATGGGGGCATCCAGATATAGGAATGCGTATTGCTCAATATTTTTCTGTAAAAAACAAACTCATTTCTGGAAATGATGATCATATCTTTCTAGGGGAAGATAATGAATGGCTTGCGGCCTATGCAAAACGAAAACTAGAAACTACCCATTATGACTATTTTGTTTTTGGGCATAGACACTTACCTATGACCATTAAAGTAGGTAAGCAATCTACATATCACAATTTAGGAGACTGGATTCATCATTATACATATGGTGTTTATGATGAGATTACTGGTTTTGAAATTAAAGAATTTCAGAAGAAATAACACTCTTTAGATACATTAAGGAGATCTTACTTATCTTTATTGCAAAACTTTATATAAATGCGATTCTTTCTTCCTTTTTTATGTGTACTTGCCTTATTTTCTTGTAAACCTTATCAATCTACAGTTATGAAAGAAGGACAAATAACATATGACCGCTTTCGCGAAAGCCAAAAAAAATTCACCACCACAGATGGTAACATTGCCTACATAGACAAAGGTGATAGTGATAACGTAATTGTTCTTTTACACGGAGTTCCTACCTCTGGATGGTTATATCGTAAAATGATAGATCCTTTAGTAGACGCAGGTTATCGGGTTATTGCTCCAGATATGTTAGGATATGGAAGTAGCGATAATCCTAAAGAGTACGAGGTATATGCTGCACAAAATCACGCCAAGCGTTTACTAGCCTTAATGGATCATCTAGACATAAAGTCTTGGACACACGTAATGCACGATGCTGGTGGGCTTTGGACTTGGGAACTATTAGGAGAAAATGCACATAGGATACATAATCTTGTGATTCTTAACACTATCATCCTAGAAGAAGGTTTTGATCCTCCGATACGATTTAAGCCTGGATTTATGGCAAAAACAGCTATGTGGAGTTACCGTAACGGTATTACTACAAATACAATGTTGCGTGCCCTTTTTAAAGAAGGACTTAAAGAAAATAATTTAAATAAGGAAGATGTTGAGGGGTATAAAGTGCCTTTAAGGGAAGGTAAAACAAATGCGATGTATTACTTTTTTACACAAACTTGTAATGAGCTCCCTGATTACCGTCCAATGATTCAAAATCTCGATATACCTGCAATTGTCATTTGGGGTAAAGAAGATACTTTCTTAAAATGGACACCGCAAAAAGCTGAGTTAGAAAAAGATTTTAAACTTTCTGAAAATCAAGAACATATATTAGATGCAAAACATTTTATTCAAGAAGAAAAACCCGAAGAAATTGTAGGTTTTATCATAAGTTTCTTAAATAAGAAATAATTTGCTATCAATGAAAAGGTAACGTCTAAATTAAACTCAGAAAACTCAAAATGTTTATTCATTTTGAGTTTCTGTTTTTTATATAATTCAATGTTTATTTTTTTATTCCTCTTTTTCTTTTGTTTAATGAGACCGTTGCAAGGGCTTGTTTAAATTGGATACATTTTGTATCTTTTTTCTATGGAATTAGTACAACACCCCACTTTAGCCGATAGTATTTGCGATATACGTTCTCGTAAGATCAAACGTACATTTTTCACACAAATAAATACACTTATAGATGGGCGTCCAATTATTACCAT
>CALKZS010000159.1 GCA_938002835.1 uncultured Dokdonia sp.
ACTTTGATTATAAAAAATGAGTTTTAATTAACTAAAAACGTAAAAATCTGACTTACATTTCAATAAACAACAAGTAGCAAAGACACAAAACACCTAATAATCAAATAATTATCTTGTTTTCTTATATCGAACTCACGTTAAATAGGTTATTATACTTGTATCACACCTAAATTAAATGGTTTTTCAATAGGAGCGTGGTCTGCAGCTTCTATTCCCATAGAGATCCACTTGCGCGTATCTCTAGGATCAATAATGCCATCTGTCCAAATACGGGAAGCTGCATAATATGGAGACACCTGGTCGTCATATCGAGATTTAATTCTATCAAAAAGTTCTTTTTCTACTTCTGGTGTGATTTTTTCTCCTTTCTTTTTAAGCGAAGCAGTTTCTATTTGTAATAACACTTTTGCAGCACTATTACCAGACATTACAGCAAGCTCTGCACTAGGCCAGGCAGCAATAAGTCTAGGGTCGTATGCTTTGCCACACATTGCATAATTACCTGCTCCGTATGAATTACCTATGACAATGGTAAATTTAGGAACCACAGAGTTAGACACTGCATTTACCATTTTTGCACCATCTTTTATAATGCCACCGTGCTCACTTTTACTGCCCACCATAAAACCAGTAACGTCTTGTAGGAATACCAGTGGAATTTTCTTTTGATTACAGTTTGCTATAAATCGAGTGGCTTTATCTGCACTGTCAGAATAGATCACTCCGCCAAACTGCATTTCGCCTTTTTTAGTTTTTACAAGGGTACGTTGATTTGCTACAATTCCTACAGCCCATCCATTAATGCGAGCATATCCCGTAAGAAGTGATTGGCCATAACCTTTTTTATACTCGTCAAATTCTGAGTTATCTACTAATCTGTCTATAATTTCTCGCATATCATATTGATCTGCTCGAGAAGCAGGTAAGATTCCAAAAAGCTCTTCTGGATCTTTTGCAGGTTTTGCAGGTTCAATACGATTATATCCAGCTTTTGTATAATCTCCTATTTTGCCCATTAATTTTTTAATGGTATCTAAAGCATCTTTGTCATCTTTAGATTTATAATCTGTCACACCAGAAATTTCACAGTGTGTGGTTGCTCCTCCTAAACTTTCATTATCTATAGATTCTCCTATAGCTGCTTTTACAAGGTAACTTCCTGCTAAGAAAATACTTCCTGTTTTATCTACTATAAGTGCTTCGTCGCTCATAATAGGTAAATATGCCCCGCCAGCAACACAACTTCCCATTACTGCCGAAATTTGAGTAATTCCCATACTACTCATTACGGCATTGTTTCTAAAAATCCGTCCAAAGTGTTCTTTATCTGGGAAAATCTCGTCTTGCATAGGTAAGTAAACACCTGCACTATCTACAAGGTAGATAATAGGTAATTTGTTTTCCATTGCAATTTCTTGCGCACGTAAGTTTTTCTTTCCAGTGATAGGAAACCAAGCCCCTGCTTTTACAGTTGCATCATTTGCAACAATGATACATTGCTTCTTTGAAACATATCCTATTTTTATAACGACACCTCCAGAAGGACAACCTCCGTGTTCTTCATACATTCCATCTCCTGCAAATGCAGCAATTTCAATACAATCTTCTGGCTTATCTACTAGATAATCTATACGCTCTCTAGCAGTCATTTTACCTTTTGCGTGATGTTTTTCAATGCGTTTTTCTCCACCACCTAGTTTTACTTTGGCAAGGCGGCGTCTCATATCAGAGAGAAGGAGTTTATTATGATCTTCGTTTTTATTAAACTTTAAATCCATAGATGAGCTATTGTATTTCTTAAATGTTAAAGGTACGTAAAGTACTCTAGGCATATAGTCTGTAAAATATTGAAAAACTCGTTAAAATAATCACAATTTTAAAAAAGTATATCATCTATAAAGCAAATAGTATTTTTACATAAAATATTTTTAAGTGATTATAAACTGCCGTACACAACTCATAGATCTTTCTACTCCTAAGGTAATGGGTATTCTTAATCTCACACCAGATAGTTTTTATGATGGTGGAGCATATCAAGATATAGATGGAGCTATTGCACAAACAGCAAAAATGCTTGATGAAGGAGCTACCTTTATAGATGTGGGAGCATATAGTTCTCGACCTAGTGCTGTACATATCTCATCAGATGAAGAAGAGCGTCGTATTTTACCTGTTATAAATAAGTTAGTGCATACCTTTCCAGAGATCATATTATCTATAGATACTTTTCGCGCAAGCATAGCAAAAAAAGCTATCAAAAATGGAGCTGCTATTGTCAATGATATTAGTGCAGGACTGCTTGATGATCAAATGCTTGCAACTGTTGGAGAATTACAGGTGCCATACATAATGATGCATATGCGAGGAACACCTCAGACAATGAAATCACTTACAGATTATCAAGATGTTGCAAAAGAGGTAATACATTATTTTAGTGAACGTGTTGCGTTTTCGCGAAAGCATAATATTAAAGATCTTATAATAGATCCTGGTTTTGGTTTTTCTAAAACGACAGCACAAAGTCTTGAACTTCTCAAAAACCTTGAGTTGATGCAAATGATAGAATTACCATTACTAGCTGGTATATCAAGAAAATCTATGATTTATAAAACATTAGATACAACACCTGAAAATGCACTTAATGGTACTACAGCACTTCATATGATAGCGCTTTCAAAAGGTGCTAAAATACTAAGAGTGCACGATGTTAAAGAAGCTATGGAGTGTGTAAAGCTTTTTAAGACACTTTAATTAATTTTTTTATTCTATATGCGTTACTATATTTCTAGATTTGATATTTAATAACTTAAGATAATTGTCATTATTTCTAAGATGCAATTATAATTTAAGTATTTGAAAATCAAAATTTTATATTATTATTAAATAATATTTTTTTCAAAAAAAAAACTACTTTAGAAAGTTACAAGGATCTTTAAAGGTAGTTTGCGATTTTATTGCTATTTTGCGATTTTTAACTCTTATTTAAATGAAAATAATTCGTTTTTTCTTCTTGGGACTATTTTTGTATTTTACAAATACAATAGTCCACGCTCAAAGTACTCCTGGAGGGCCTAATTGTGAATCTGCGGTTGCATTTTGCACAGCAGAGTTAAATAGACCTTTTGATAATTGTTTTGCAGGTTCTACTAATCCAGATTGTGTAAATTCTGGGCAAGCAGGAATAGATTATGGATGTCTAGGATCTACTCCGTTTCCTACTTGGTATTTCTTGCAAATAGATGAACCAGGTGATCTTGAGTTTCAAATTGTTCAAAACAGCTCTATAACAGATGCAGGTGTTCCGGTGGGAACTGGTCTTGATGTAGATTTTGCTATATGGGGTCCATTTACAGATGTTAATGTGTGTGGAAGTTTAGGAGAACCCATAGATTGTAGTTTTTCTAGTGCACCAGTAGAGAATGCTTCAATAAATAATGCTCAAGTAGGTGAGATATACATCTTTTTGATTACAAATTTTAATCAAGCTCAAGGAGAAATTTTTATCACTCAAACAAATGCTAATGGAGCAAATCCTGGAACTACAGATTGTTCTATAGTAGAAGCTGCTTTGGGACCTGATCAGGATGTTTGTGAAGGTAACACTGTTACACTT
>CALKZS010000160.1 GCA_938002835.1 uncultured Dokdonia sp.
AAATATGTTTTATTATGGATATTTTTAAGGGTCAAAATCTCCTAGAGTTCTCTGATCGATTCAAAACGGATCTAGATTGCAAGGAATATCTAGCATCAATTAAGTCAAAAAAAGACTTTATATGTACTCGATGTAATCATACTGCATATCAAAAGCGCAAGGATTTTGCTAGACATTGTAATATATGTAACCATATTGATTCTGCTACAGCCAATACGTTATTTCATAAGGTGAAATTTGGTGTTAGAAAAGCATTTTTTATCTGTTTTGAAATGGCAACCTCTACTAAAAGTTTATCAGCAAGTTATATGTCTGTTCGTTATGGTGCTACTGAAAAAACGGCTCGACTTTTTATGCATAAGGTTAGAGAAGCAATGTCTTCAAGTGGTAATAACTCTATGGATGGGAATGTTCACGTGGACGAATTTGTCCTTGGAGGAAAGGATCAAGGTAAAGTAGGAAGGAGCTATGATGCTAAGAAAAAGAAAGCTGTCACAGCTGTAGGATAGTAATCTAAACAGATATTTTAATGAATTCTGTTTTAGAATTAATAGATCGCAGAGCAAATCAACTATATTCAATAATCTAATAACAAAAATGGTCATAGCTGATAAAATAAACCAATCAGAATTAATCTGTAATTAACTACTGACCTTTATAAAGATAATTTAAGATATATGTTTTACGCTTTCGCGAAAGCGTTTCTAAAACTATCTTTGCTTAAAATATTTGTTACGTGAGTACTACTAAACTCTCGCCTGCTACAAAAGCAAGCTCGCAACACTTTGCACAGTCTCTAGAACTACAGAAACTGAGGGAAGCTATTGTCAACTCTCAAGAAAAATCTCAACATATACAAGCAAAAGGCCTTATAGGATCTGCACTCTCGTATACTATAAGCGAACTTTATAGTTCGCTTCAAGACAGTGATAATAACACTCCTTTTTTAATTATTCTTAATGATAAGGAAGAGGCAGCATATTATCTTAATGATCTTGAGCAATTGCGCAAAGAAGAAAATGTACTTTTTTACCCTGGTAGTTATCGCAGACCTTATCAAATAGAAGAAACAGATAACGCAAATATATTGTTAAGAGCAGAAGTACTTAATCGTATTAACTCTCGCAAAAAACCTGCAATTATTGTTACTTATCCTGATGCGCTTTTTGAAAAAGTGGTCACTCGAAAAGAACTTGACAGACAAACACTCAAAGTTTCTGTGTCAGAAAGCTTATCGCTTGATTTTGTAAATGAAATGCTCTTTGAGTATCAATTTAAACGTGTAGATTTTGTCACAGAGCCTGGAGATTTTTCGGTACGTGGAGGGATTGTAGATGTATTTTCTTTTGCGCACGATGAGCCATATCGTATAGAGTTTTTTGGTGACGAGGTAGATAGCATTAGAACTTTTGATGTAGAGAGTCAGCTCTCTACGGGACAAGTAAAAAAGATAGCTATAATGCCTAATGTAGAAAACAAGGCATTAGAAGAAGTACGACAATCCTTTCTAGAATATATTGCTCAAAAAACAGTTGTTTTTATAAAAAATAGGCCTCTCCTAATAGATCGTACAAATACAAATTTTGAAAAAGCAGAAGAAGCCTTTTCTAAACTAGAAAGTGAAATTTCTCGTACGGCGCCTCACGAACTTTTTATGCACGGAACTGCTGTGCGCTCTCTACTTAAAAAGTTTACAACAATAGATCTTACAAACACTGTAGAAGGAATCCAGCCAGATGTAGTATTTACTTTTGACCAACAACCTCAGCCTTCTTTTAACAAGCAATTTGACCTACTCATTAAAAACCTTAATGAGAATACAAAAAAAGGATATAAAAATTACATCGCTTGTGTGACTGAGCAAGCTGCAAAGCGTTTTAATGACATTTTTGATGATGCAGATGCTATTGTAAATGACTATGAAGCTATTGTTATCTCACTATATCAAGGGTTTATAGACCATACACTAAAGATTGCAGTATATACAGACCATCAAATATTTGAGCGATATCATAAGTTCAATCTTAAAAATGGATATGCAAAAAAGCAAGCAATCACTCTTAAAGAGCTAAACCATCTTTCTATAGGAGATTATGTAACGCATATTGATCACGGGATAGGAAAATTTGGTGGGCTTCAAAAAATAGATGTCGAAGGCAAACCGCAAGAAGCCATCAAGCTTATCTATGGCGAGCGTGATATTTTATATTTAAGCATACACTCTTTACATAAAATATCTAAGTATAACGGCAAAGATGGTAAACCTCCACAAATTTATAAACTAGGAAGTCAAGCTTGGAAAAAACTCAAAGCAAAAACAAAATCTAAAGTCAAGCATATTGCTTTTAACTTAATAAAGCTATATGCAAAACGTAGACTTCAAAAAGGATATGCTTTTGGTCCAGATACCCATATGCAACACGAGCTAGAGGCGAGTTTTATTTATGAAGACACTCCAGATCAAAGCACAGCAACAGAAGATGTAAAGAAAGATATGGAAAGCGATAGACCTATGGATCGACTAGTGTGTGGTGATGTAGGTTTTGGAAAAACAGAAGTAGCCATACGAGCAGCTTTTAAAGCTGTAGATAATGGGAAGCAAGTAGCGATTCTAGTACCTACAACTATTCTTGCATATCAACACTCTCGTACCTTTAAAGAACGACTCAAAGATTTTCCTGTTAAGATAGATTATCTCAACCGTTTTAGAACTGCAAAAGAAAAACGCGAAGTATTAGAAGGTCTTGAAAATGGAGCCGTAGATATTGTGATAGGTACACACCAACTCACTAGTAAAAATGTAAAATTTAAAGATCTTGGGTTACTTGTTATTGATGAAGAACAAAAATTTGGCGTAGCTGTAAAAGATAAACTCAAAACAATTTCTGAAACCGTAGACACGCTCACTCTTACGGCAACGCCTATTCCTCGTACATTACAATTTTCATTAATGGCCGCGAGAGATCTTAGTACCATTACAACTCCTCCTCCTAATAGATATCCTATAGAAAGTAACGTTGTTCGCTTTTCTGAAGAAACTATACGTGATGCTGTACAATATGAAATACAGCGTGGGGGTCAGGTATTTTTTATTCATAATCGCATTGAAAATATTAAAGAAGTTGCAGGGCTCATACAACGTCTTGTGCCAGATGCAAAAGTGGGTATAGGTCACGGACGAATGGAGGGAAAGGAACTCGAGAAAAAAATGCTGTCTTTTATGAATGGAGAATTTGATGTACTTGTCTCTACCACTATTATCGAGAGTGGTCTTGATGTTCCTAATGCAAATACTATTTTCATAAATAATGCAAATAATTTTGGGTTATCAGATCTTCACCAAATGCGTGGTCGTGTAGGTAGAAGTAATAAAAAAGCATTTTGTTACTTTATCACACCTCCTTATAGTGCAATGACAGAAGATGCTCGTAAACGCATTCAAGCATTAGAGCAATTCTCAGTATTAGGAAGTGGTTTTAATATCGCTATGAAGGATCTTGAGATACGTGGTGCAGGAGATCTTTTAGGAGGTGAGCAAAGTGGTTTTATAAATGAAATAGGTTTTGATACCTATCAAAAAATCTTAAACGAAGCCATAGATGAACTTAAAGAAAATGAGTTTGCGAGCTTGTATGAAGAAGAAAACGCTTTCGCGAAAGCAGATAAAGAATACATAAAAGACACGGTTATTGACACAGATTTTAGTCTTCTTTTTCCAGATGATTATATTAATAATATCACCGAACGTCTTAACTTATATACGAAACTTAATGAGGTAAAAACTGAAGAGCAACTAGATGATTTTGAGCGCAAACTTGTAGATCGTTTTGGTCCTTTACCTGAAGAGTCAGAAGATCTTTTAGACTCGGTACGTATTAAATGGGTCGCTACTCGTATTGGACTAGAAAAAGTAGTGCTTAAAAATGGTAAACTCACAGGTTTCTTTATCTCAGATCAGCAAAGTGCTTTTTACCAAAGTCCTAGTTTTGGTAAGGTATTGCAATTTGCACAAGAAAATGCATACCGTGTTAGTATTAAAGAAAAGAAAACTTCAAAAGGATTGCGATTGCTACTCAAATCTGACGATGCAAAAACTGTAAATGATGTAGTCGCATTATTAAGACCTTTAATGCCATTAAGCACTAGAGATAAAGCAAAAAAATAATTACTAATACAATAATTAAACAGTTATCTCTTTAAAAAAGCTGCATTAAAACTATACAAGATACTTCGTTCTAAAAAACATAAAATAAGCAAAACGTTGTGTTTGCTGTAATGACGTGAGAATGTCGGGTAAACTACCGATTAAAAACTATTAAAAATCATAATACTGATGTACTATTGTCTTGTAAAACTTCTTGTAGATTTGATGCGCATCATTACAAGACAAATTAATTATGATGAAACAACCCGCTTTAGGACAAAAAATTTTAGAACTGCGCAAGCAAAAAGGATTAACGCAGGAAGAACTTGTAGAACAATGTAACATCTCTGTTCGTACAATACAACGTATAGAGGCTGGAGAAACAATGCCACGTATATATACTATAAAAAATATACTTGCTGCATTAGATCGTGATCTTGATGATTTAAGAACAGATAATGTTTTTGATACAAAAGCAAAACAAGTATTATTTATTGATATAGATGAAAACAAAGACATTTCTTACCTCATAAGACATCTTAATATTGGATGGATTGCTGGTATTATAAGCTTGATTTTCTTTTCAAGCATTTGAAACTACTTATTATTCAATTAAAGACTCCTTTTATGCAGGAATAATTATATATATTATCACAGGTGTATTTGCTATTATAACGTTCTTTTTTCATATGAGAGCTTTTCTTTTAATAGGTAATCTTTTCAAATCAAATATGATAAGAGTAGGAGCACTAATACTTATAGTTGTAGAAACTATTATTGGTTTAATTATGATTATAGATCCTTATTACACATATGTTACAGAAATAGCATTTGGTATAATTTCATCTATCTTATATGGACTGGCTTTTCTGCTTTTTGGTTATGGAGTTTATAAACTAATCGTATTAGGTACGATTACCAAAGTGACAGGTATAATTTATATGTTTTTAGGGTGTGTTTTTTAACTATAATTCTTAGTTTAATAGCATTGCCTTTAAGTATAATTACCTAAGTTTTAAACATAATAATCATATTAAAAGTGATTGAAATTATTAAAAAGCAAGCAACAACTTAATTAAACATAACCGGTCTCTTTAAAAGAATAATGTCATACAAAACAATTGTATTTTATCAATTACAATTGTTTTTATGTTAATAAATAATGCTGGCTACACATATTTTACATTTTTTTTGAAATATTATATAGTTTTAAACTAAATTTATAGTTTTAACATATTCATCAATACACTTAATAAAATGAAAAAACAATTAACACTATTTATTAGTTTATTACTAATTACTGGTTTGGGTTTTGCTCAAAACAAAAGTGATATTCAAACTTCTGGAACTATTCCCACAGCAGAAATTCCAGTAGATCCTAATGTCAAAGTTGGAAAACTCTCTAATGGACTTACCTATTATATACGCAATAATGGAAAACCAGAAGATAAAGTAGAGTTACGACTTGCTGTAAATGCAGGATCTATTATGGAAACAGAACGTCAATTAGGGCTCGCCCACTTTATGGAGCATATGAACTTTAATGGGACTAAAAATTTTCAAAAAAATGATCTTATTGATTACCTACAAAGCATTGGAGTAAAATTTGGTGCAGATCTAAATGCATATACTAGTTTTGACGAGACTGTTTATATTCTTCCTATACCTAGTGATGACCCTGATAAATTAGAAAAAGGATTTCAAATTATAGAAGATTGGGCTCATAATACTACATTATCTGAAGAAGCAATTGATGGAGAACGTGGTGTTGTATTAGAAGAATTAAGACTTCGCCTGGGCGCAGATGAGCGAATGCAACGTGAGACATTACCTAAATTAATGTATGGATCTAAATATGCAGATCGTCTCCCTATTGGAACTAAAGAAAATCTTGAGAACTTTAGTTATGAAGATGTACGCAGTTATTATAAGACTTGGTACCGTCCAGAATTAATGGCTGTTGTCGCTGTTGGAGATCTTGATGTAGCTACAATGGAACAAAAAATCAAAGATCATTTTGAAAAAATTCCTGCTTCTGTAAATGCTCAAAAAAGAGAAAGCTATGAGCTTCCTAATCACGATGAAACACTTATAGCTATTGCATCAGATCCTGAGGCTGCATTTAGCCGTGTTAACATTATGTATAAAGATCGTAAAAACTCAGAGCCTTCTATTACAATAAATGATTATAGAGAAGGTCTGATACGTAATCTTTTTTCTCAACTTATTAATAATAGATTAGGTGAACTGCGCAATAGTGCAAAACCGCCATTTGTTTTTGGTTTTTCATTCTATGGAGGAACTTTTGCAAGAACAAAAAATGCATATCAATCTATTGCACAAACAAGTGCTGATGGACAACTTGAAGGATTAAAAGCATTACTTATGGAAAATGAACGTGTAAAGCGTTTTGGCTTCCAAAAAGGAGAATTAGAACGTGCTAAAAAAAGCGTTCTTGCTCGTTTAGAAAAATCATACAAGGATCGTGATAAAACAGAGAGTGGAAGAATTGTAAATCAATATGTGAGTAACTTTTTAAATGAACAACCTATTCCTGGAATAGAATGGCAATATGAAACTACTAAAAGATTAATAGATGGTGTTGAGCTAGAAGAAGTAAGTAAACTCATTAACTCTTTTATACATAATGACAATCGTGTAATCACTCTCACTGGTCCTGAAAAAGAAGAACTTACACAAGTAACAGAAGATCAAATATTAGCACTTATAAAAGAAGTAGAAGGTTCTGATATTAAACCTTATGAAGATGAAGCTGTACGTGAATCTCTTATTGAAAAATTACCTGTAGCAGGAACCATTGTCTCTACAACAAAAAGTAATTTGGGTGCTACAACAATGACACTTTCCAATGGTGCAAAAGTAACAATTAAAAAAACAGATTTCAAAAATGACGAAGTGCTTTTTCGTGCTTTTAGCCACGGAGGAACCAGCCTGTTTTCAGATCAAGATTTACTAGCTACATCGCTTGCAAATGGTGGAGTTACTCAAACAGGAATAGGAGGTTTATCTCTATCTGATATGACCAAATTTATGAGTGGAAAAATTGCTAATGTATCTCCATTTTTATCTAATTCGTCAGAGAATTTTAGAGGGTCTGCTGCACCAAAAGATCTTGAGATTTTATTCCAGATGGTACATTTATATTTTACAGATGTAAATAAAGATAAAGAGGCTTATCAATCATATGTTACAAAACAAAAAAGTTTCCTTGGAAATCTTATGGCAAATCCTAATTTTTATTTCCAAGATAAAGTAGGAACAAAACGTAATGAAGGAAATCCTCGCTTTACAGGATTCCCAACTCCCGAAAAATATGATGTTGCAGACTATGACTTAGCTTATAAAAAATTTAAAGAACGTTATGCAGATGCTGGAGATTTTCATTTTTATTTTGTAGGTAATATAGATGAAGAAAAAATAGCTGCTTTTGCAAAAACATATATAGCTTCACTTCCTGGATTAAATAGTAATGAAAAATATATCCCTACAAAGTTTAGAGAAAAAGATACTTATGAAAAATTTGTTGTAAACAGAGGGACAGACCCTAAAAGTACCGTATCAATCTCTTGGAGAGAAGAAACTACATATGATAAAGAAAAAGAACTTGCAGCAAATGCATTAGGAGAAGTACTTACTATAAAACTTGTTGAAAAACTTCGAGAAGAAGAAGGTGGTGTTTATGGCGTAGGAGCTAGAGGTTCTTTAAGCAAAATCACATTTACTGATTTTGATTTTTCTATCTCTTTCCCTTGTGGTCCTGAAAATGTAGATAAACTAGTAGCTGCAGCTCTTGCAGAAGTAGAAAAGATTAAAAAAGATGGAGTGTCTTCTGAAGATCTTGCTAAAGTGAAGGAAACTTATCTAGTTGCTCGTAAGGAAGAATTAAAAACCAATCGTTTTTGGATTACTAATCTTTTAAAACTAGATCAAGAAGAACACGACGCTAGTTATGTTTTAGATTATGAAAAAAGAGTAAATGCACTTACAGCAAAAGACATCCAGAAAATTGCTAAAAAATACCTTGATGATAATTATTTCTTAGCCATTTTAATGCCCGAAGAAAAATAATTAACTAAGTTTTGAACAAAAAAAATAAAAAATAAGAAACACCCTAGTCTAACTAACCATTTGCAACGGTCTCAGGGTGTTTTTTGTTTTAAATGAAATTATTTGTTGTTCTCTGGTTTTTCTATTGACTCTCTTAAATAAATACTGGGGAATCATAAATGTTCATTCTTTATACTATTCCTCCTATAAATAGAAGCTTGCTCCTATAGCAATAAGACCTACTATAAGACAGTAAATAGCAAACCAAGATAGTTTACTTTTCTTAACTAGCTTAATCATCCAAGTACAGGCAAGGAGTCCAGCAATAAAGGCTGCAAAAAATCCAATCACAAGTGCAGAGATATTACTAACCTCCGTTGTAAGAGCACCTCCCATTATATCTTTTGCAATCTTTCCAAATATGAGTGGAATTACCATTAAGAATGAAAACCTTGCAGCTTTGCTTTTATCGTTTCCTAACAATACAGAGGTAGAAATGGTGGCTCCACTACGAGAAATCCCTGGAAGCATTGCTATCGCTTGCGAAACCCCAATTACAAATGCATTAGGAAAGGATACATTTTTTTGAGTGTCCTTAGCTCTATCTGCAAAGTATAAAAGTGCTGCTGTGATAATGAGCATACATCCTACTAATAAAATATTACCTCCAAAAAGAGCCTCTAACTGCTCTTCAAAAAACAGTCCTACAATGACTGCAGGAAGCATTGAGAGTATAATTTTTGCAGAGAATTGTGTTTCTTTATTCCATTTAAAAGAAAACAGACCTTGTACGATCTCAACAATGTCTTTTCTAAAAATAACAATAGTAGATAGTGCCGTTGCAAAATGAACCACTACTGTAAACAACAAACTTTCTTCTGGAACAGAAGTGTCACCTAGAATAGCTTTTCCTAATTCTAAGTGACCACTGGAAGAAACAGGCAAAAACTCGGTAAGGCCTTGAATAATCCCAAGGATAAATGCATCAAAACTGCTCATTTAATATATAGATTAAGCCTCCTTATTAGGATTGAGTAAAATAGCATATACCTCAACCCCAAAACCTGCAAGTATAATTGCTGGTGCAAGACGTATACGCCTCCAAGAATATATTTCTGGATTAAAAACGTTAGGATCATCACTACCACCACCAGACATTACAATAAAACCTAGCGCAATCACACCTATACCTATGAGCATCCAGGCAAAATTCTTTTTACCAAAAATAAAAGTAGTTGTTTGCTTTGTTTCTTGCTTGCGTTTTTGTTCTCCCATAATTTTAATAATATAACTCGTCAGTACGCAAATTTAAGAAACGTTGTGTTGCCAGAAAGGTGCTAAACCAAGTGATTAATATACCCAGTGCTAATATAAATCCAAAAAGTGCTCCTAGTAATATAGGATCTGATAGTAAAGTGAGCTCCGGAAATGTTTTATCTGCATAATATAATACAGCTCCCATCCCGAGAAGTGCTATAATACTGCCTAGAATACCTAGCTTGACACTCTTCCAAACAAAAGGCTTGCGTATAAATCGTTTTGTAGCACCCACCATTTGCATTGTTTTAATAGTAAAGCGCTTTGCATAGACAGACAGGCGTATCGAGCTATTAATAAGTAATACAGCAATAATGGTAAAAATAGCAGAGATGACGAGTACCCATAGACTTATCTTTTTAATATTATCATTAAGCAAAGAAATCAATGGTTTATCATAGGTCACCTCTTCCACAAAGTCTTTAGCATTGATAGTAGTGGCAATCTCATCTACCTGCTCGGTAGAAACAAAATCTGCATTCAAGTAGAGATCTATACTATTTTGTAACGGATTTTCTCCTAAGTACTCTACAAAATTTTCTCCTAGTTCCTCACTATGTGCCTCTGCCGCTTCCTCTTTGGAGACAAAGGTGCTAGACTTTGTATACTCGGCTAGAGATAGTGACTTCTCTAGCTGTTTCATCTCTACTTCTTTGGCGGTGTCTTTAAAGTAAATCCCTACAGCGACCGTTTCCTTAAAATAATCGGCGACTTTTTTTGTGTTAAGCACTAGTAAACCTAGTAGTCCCAATAAAAAAAGTACCAAAGCAATACTTATCACCACAGAAAAATAAGACGTGATTAAGCGGCGTTTTTGATATTTTTCAAAAGAAGAACTCATCTAGTTAGAATTTAAAGTAAAAGTAGTAAATACTCTACACACCTGTGCAAACGTATAAATGGTAATTCTATTATTTTGTCCTATTAAATAATTATTCCTCCCGCTTTCGCGAAAATATAAAAACAAATACCCAATGACTAAGAGCCAAACGCTATGAACTAGATACTACGAGACACAAATCAGGACGTATTAATTATGAGTGTATGAGTTATCAACTAAAAATTAATCACTACCAACAGATCAAAAATCAAAAATCCACAATCAAAAATCTCCACTCATTACTTCCGACTAAGAGACACGATTCACGAACCAGGAATCACGATTCAAGACGAAAGACTAAACAATCAACGACTAATAGTCAACCGCTAATCACCACCAGCTTACAGCTAAAAATGAATCACACTATCCTTTGAGATCGTTGCAAAAGATTAGTTAGACTAGGAGATTTTTTATTTTTTTGTTCAAAACTTAGTCGATTTTTCAATTTCATTTTAGTTTTAGGGCGTAAATGAGTGTTTTTAAGGCTCATTTTCTCTTAATTTTTAGCATTAGACGCAAGTATCCCTGGACTTCTGTACAAATTATAAGACATCGCCTCCATTAGGTTTTGAGTGTGCATTTTTTTGATACCTCTATATCTTGCCGT